>JAEZCV010000082.1 GCA_023429985.1 Bacteroidota bacterium
GTTTCAAGGTTTTCGGCCGGAAGTTGTATATAGTAGTTGGTAAGATCGCTGGTGGTATAAGCATTGTTTTCACCTCCCGCCATTTGAAGCGGTTCGTCGTAAACCGGAATATTTACTGAACCACCAAACATCAGGTGTTCGAATAAATGTGCAAAACCGGTACGGCTGGGATCTTCATCTCTTGCACCTACATCATACATAACATTTACAACAGCCATGGGCGTTGATGTATCCTGATGAACAATCACACGAAGTCCGTTTGCCAGGGTAAACTTTTCAAAATTGATCATGTAAAATATTTTGCTGCTTTTAAAACAGTCAGCAAAGTTAAGGGTGAGGCCGTGGAATGTACTTAAATAAGAAAAACCTTGCTAAAGAAGTTTATAATATGCTTTTTACCTTGAACTGGAATTCCATCAATTCTCCCTCTCGTTTTACAATGATCCTGATCTTATCGCCTGAATGTTGTAGGGCCGATTTATACTGTTGCATATTCTGGCTGAAATTATTATCAATGGCAATAACAATATCGCCTTCCTGCAATCCCGCGAGGTCGGCAGGAGAATCTTTGGCAACATCGCCAAGAATAATATGACCCTTGTGATAATACAATTCAATTCCCGAATAGGAATAATCAAAAGGATCGTGGAAGAATTTATTAGGGATGAGGTGAATATCCCCTTTATCGTAATTGAGAATTACATTAAACCTTCGTAAAAGATCATTTCCTATGAGCCCGCCAAGGTTTGGGTAGGATGTAACATTGTATTTATCCTCGAAAACAAAAATGGGTACCTGCCGGAATTTATAAGGTCCCAGTTTTACTTCTTTCACAACTGTAAGGCTCATATCAATGGTGCCACCTGTTCCTTCTGCCCCTTTGGTAAAAAACTTGCGGTTTTTCTGGAGCAGGGCGCTGTCCCTGATAAAATCTGTAGTAACCATCAGGTTAAGCCCGGCACCCATATCGTATAAAAAGCGGGCATCAATAATGTTTTCATCCTTTACCGTAATATCCTGTACCGGTAAAGTTTGAATCCTGGGGTTTAACAGATATCCTCCACGGGGATATTTCATACTGCCTTTTGTCCAAACCTCCATTTCGCTATTATCGTAATTGATCTTTAATATATACCGGCTGATGAAAGAATAGCCAATAATGCCGTCTATTTTTACACCATAAACGCTGGTTAGAATTTCATAGTCATTTACATGAAAATCCAGGCTGTCGACCAGCAGGCCTGGCAGGTGCAACTTACGGTCATATACAAAACTTACTTTTTTAATACCGGCAATTCCACGGATGCTTCTGTTAGAGGGAGTGGGTTCTATATTAAACCGGAGGAGTGTAGTGGAATCTATTGAAATGCCACCGCTGCCGGTATCAAAAATAAAATTAAGGGTATCAGGAAAAGGAGGAATTTGACCATGCAAAAGAATTACGCCACCATAAAGTTGGGTGAATTTAAACCGCGTAATCATTTTTGAGGGCTCCACAAATTCCTCCTGGGAAAATGCACTGTTGCAGAGAGAAAGAGTAAATAATATGCAAAACAATCTTTTCTTCATAAAAGGAATGTGCAGAACGTAGTTCAGTTGTTTTAAAGTTATAATATGCCTGCTATGTCTCCAAACCACTCATCATTAAACAACTTCCCTGTATTTTTGCACGGAAATGCAGCTTGAAGAATTATACAAAAAGTCACTTGATTTTGAGTGGCTTGATATTGAAGAAGGAATGTGGCTTTTTGAAAATGCACCGCTGTCGAACCTGATGTTCGTGGCCGATGAATTAAGAAAAAAGCAGGTGCCTCATAACAAAGTAACCTGGCAGATCGACCGTAATGTAAACACCACAAATGTTTGTATTGCCAATTGTAAATTCTGCAATTTTTATCGTATTCCTGGTCATCCCGAAGCTTATATAACCGAGATGCCCATTTACCGGCAAAAGATCCGCGAAACATTAAAGTATGGCGGGGATCAGCTTTTGCTACAGGGCGGACATCACCCCGAGCTGGGACTTGAATTTTACACACGCACATTCAGGCAGATCAAGGAAGAATTTCCCGAGATCAAACTTCATGCACTGGGCCCTCCCGAAGTGGCCCATATTGCCAAGCTGGAAAAAATGAGCCACCACCATGTGTTGAAGGCTTTAAAAGAATCTGGCCTGGATTCATTGCCTGGAGCAGGGGCAGAAATTCTGGTTGACAGGGTAAGAAGGCTGATATCGAAAGGGAAGTGCGGCGCCGATGAATGGCTGGCCATAATGCATGAAGCCCATAAGCTAAACATAACAACATCGGCAACAATGATGTTTGGCCACGTGGAAACTTTAAGGGAAAGATTCGAACACCTTGCCAGGATCAGGGAAGTGCAGTCGAACAAGCCGGCAGAAGCCAAAGGTTTCCTGGCATTTATTCCATGGACTTTCCAGGATGTGGATACTTTATTAACACGCATTCGAGGTGTTCAAAACCTGACTACACCGGAAGAATATATCAGGATGATCGCCATCAGTCGCATAATGCTGCCGAATATTAAAAATATACAAGCATCATGGCTTACCGTTGGCAAGCAAACAGCACAGGTTTGTTTGCATGGTGGTGCCAATGATTTTGGATCTATCATGATAGAAGAAAACGTAGTAAGTGCTGCCGGAGCACCGCATAGGTTTACCTATAAAACTATACAGGATGCCATTGCTGAAGCAGGGTTTGAACCTCAGCTAAGAAACCAGCAATACGAGTGGAGGGAAATTCCTGCAACTATAGAAGAACAGGTGGTTAATTATTAATTTAAAAATTAGGAATTGAATAAAGACCAGAAGATTGTGCGGTGGTTCAGGAGAATTGCCATTATTGAAGGAATTTCATTTTTGGTTTTATTGATCATAGCCATGCCATTAAAATACCTGGCCGACTGGCCCTATGCAGTTAAATATATTGGCTGGGCGCATGGGGTACTTTTTGTTGCCTACCTGGCTATGGCTTTTGAAGTGAAGATGCTGCTGGGAAAAAATATTGTCTGGTATATTAAAGCCTTTGTTGCTTCCATTATTCCCTTTGGAACTTTTGTGTTTGATAAACATTTGAAAAAAGAGGAAGAAGCGTTGGGGAGAAGTGGTGAGTAGTGAGTAGTGAATGGTGAGTAGTGAGTTCGCTGCATTTTAAAGTGTAAACACCCACCAAATATAATTTCTGGTAACCTTTTTGGGATAAGAAAGTCATCAATTGACCATTCACCACCTGCCTGCCGGCAGGTTCACTATTCACTATTCACCATGAAACATACTTCCTTATACTTTGGCACCGACGATGGCTATGTTTACGTTCGCGGGGCAAGAGAGCATAACCTTAAAAATGTAAGTCTTCGAATTCCACGCGATGCGCTGGTGGTTTTCACCGGTGTTTCGGGTTCGGGAAAATCTTCACTTGCTTTTGGAACACTCTATGCCGAAGCCCAACGGCGTTATTTGGAATCGGTATCTCCCTACGCACGGCGTCTCTTTCACCAGATGCCTGTGCCTGAAGTGGATGAGATCAACGGACTTCCTCCGGCAGTGGCACTTCAACAACAAAGAGGGGGTACTTCATCCCGCTCTTCCGTAGGCTCTGTTACCACATTGTCGAATCTCCTGCGCATGCTTTATTCCCGCGCCGGCGAATATCCAAAAGGACAATCCATAATTTATGCCGAAGCATTTTCACCTAACACACCTGAAGGCGCCTGCCAGCAATGCCATGGTTTAGGAAGAATATACGATGCTACGGAAGACTCCATGGTGCCTGATCCAAATCTATCCATACGTGAGCGCGCCATTGCCGCATGGCCAACAGCCTGGGGCGGGCAAAACCTGCGCGATATTTTAATTACACTGGGATACGATGTTGATATTCCCTGGAAAAAACTTCCAAAAAAAGATCGCGACTGGATCCTGTTCACAGATGAACAACCACAGGTACCCGTATATCCTGGTTTTACTCATGAAGAAATTAAATACGCCATTCGCAAAAAAATGGAACCTTCTTACATGGGCACCTTCAGTTCCGCACGCCGTAACCTGTTCTATACTTTTTCTAACACACAGAGCGCTTTAATGAAAAAGAGGGTACAGCAATATATGATCAGCAGCGATTGCCCCACCTGTAAGGGTAAACGCCTTCGACCTGAATCGCTCTCCGTTACATTCGCCGGGCTGGATATTGCCGATATGTCCAGGCAGCCATTAAAAAAATTACTGGAAATTTTTCAACCCTATGCCGATGGAACTGCATCAGGCATTGCAACCCATGTTCGGCAACATCATGAAGAAAAAGGAATGGTGGCACAACGGATTGCCGAAGACCTGGTGGCAAGGATTCATGTTTTACTCGACCTGGGACTTGGTTACCTGACTCTGGAAAGAAGTACACCAACATTATCGCCAGGAGAACTTCAACGATTACGACTGGCAACACAGGTGCGCAGCAATTTGTTTGGTGTTGTGTATGTTTTAGATGAACCCTCAGCAGGACTTCATCCGGCCGATACAGAAGCTCTGTTAAGAGCACTTGACAGGTTAAAGAATTCTGGGAATTCGCTATTTGTGGTGGAACATGAACTTGATGTGATAAGGAAGGCCGACTGGCTGGTGGACGTGGGTCCGGCCGCAGGCGAAAAAGGAGGCCAGGTTCTATACAGTGGACCAACAGAAGGATTGCAGCAAATAAAAACCTCGCGTACCGCCGACTACCTTTTTTCTCCATTCTACCCTCGTTCATTGCAACGCAAACCAAAGGGATGGCTTAGGCTTAGTGGTGTAAGCAGGAACAATCTGGAAAACCTCGATGCTTCATTTCCTCTTGGAGTGCTTACAGCAGTTACAGGTGTATCGGGTTCAGGTAAATCGAGTTTGGTAAGCCAGGTTTTGGTTGAATTACTTGCGGAATATTTAGGTGAGGAGATTAGTAGAGAAGAGGAAGAAGACGATCCGTTGCAACAGGAAAAGATCCCCGCCCTGGACGGAAGGATCGTATCGGGAAAAGAGCAAATAAAAAGAATGGTTCGTGTAAACCAGAAACCTATTGGCCGAACACCTCGTTCTAATCTGGCCACCTATACAGGCTTGTTTGACAGTGTACGAAAATTATTCGCTTCTACAAAACTTGCAAAAACTCGTCATTATGATGCAGGGCGTTTTTCTTTTAATGTTGGTAAAGGAAGGTGCAGCAATTGCGAAGGCGAGGGTTTTGTAATGGTGGAATTGCTGTTTCTGCCCAGTGTATATGCACCCTGCCCGGAGTGTAGTGGTACCCGTTATAATTCAAAAACCCTGGAAGTAAAGTACGAGGGAAAAAATATTGCAGAAATCCTGGCAATGACAGTTGACGAAGCATTGCATTTTTTTCAAAAGGTACCCGCTATTAGTCGTGCGCTTGAAATGTTGCACGAGGTGGGTCTTGGATATTTACGCCTCGGGCAGCCTGCTACCGAACTTTCCGGTGGTGAAGCGCAGCGCATTAAACTTGCTTCGGAATTGCAAAGACCTGGAAGGGGTAATACTATTTATATTCTTGATGAACCTACAACAGGATTACATCCATCGGACGTAGAAAAACTGGTAGCTCAACTTAACCGGCTGGTAGATGCGGGCAATTCTGTTATTGTGGTTGAACACGATATGCATCTTGTTGCACAAAGCGACTGGGTTATTGATATGGGCCCCGGTGCAGGCAAAGAAGGCGGACGCATAATTGCGGAAGGAAGCCCGGAACAGGTTGCAAAAAACAAAGAAAGTAAAACAGGATATTATCTGGCAAAAACACTCGGAGCAACCATTTGATGGAAAGGATCATTGATAAATCATTCACCATTCACTGCTGTCCGGATAAAATTGCAATCTTCAATTGTTATAAAGACTTTTAATACTAAGCATGCATAGGTTGGAACCACTTTTTCGACATCGGCGAAGCACTAAGAAGGCCGCGAGTCGCGGCGACACAGTTTATAGTCTTTAATTCTGATCATTTCTCTGCATAGCGG
>JAEZCV010000167.1 GCA_023429985.1 Bacteroidota bacterium
AGGGATCGGTGAACCAGGATGTTGCGGCCATGAGTGTAGGCAACGTGGTAATGAATGGCACGGGCGGCATAACGCTGTTGGGCAATATGGTGATTGAAAATGAGCTGATACTGGAGAATGGCAACATTACATTAGGCTCGAACACGCTTACGTTGAATGGTTCCTCTGCGGGCAGTGCTTCGAGTCATATCGTTACCAATGGATCGGGTTCTGTTATAGTGAATGATGTAACCTCATCTACGGTGGTACCAGTAGGTCCTGATGCGTCGAGCTATAATCCTGTAACGATAGGCAATGGCCAGGGACTGGATTATACGGTGAAGGTGGCAGTGGGCATCAATCCTGCCATACCTAATCCATCGGTTGCAGTGAACAGAACATGGACGGTAACACCGGGTGCAGCACCTGGGGTTCCGGTTGAACTGACGCTTCAGTATGCCGATGATCATATGAATGCACCGGGATCACCCACTGCTACGATGCAGGTAGGTGCGCATAATGGCACGGCGTGGAATCTTATATCCCCAGCTGCGGGTCTTGTACCGGTAGGATTACCAACGTCAAGGAATGTAACGCTGAACACTACGCAGTTCGGCCCACTGGTGGTAACCAATATCGGCGGTATCAGCATACCTACTTCACTACCCGTGATCGACCAGGATATTACCAGCGCGGTGCTGATGCCTAACCTTATCAGGAGCACGACGGTGTTGCGTGTGCAGGCGGAAAGAGCGGTGAGGGTAGAGTGGATCGTAGTGGATATGCATGGCAGGGTGGTGATGAGCCTGAGCAGGCAGGTAGCTGCTGGCCAGACGGACATACCGCTTGACTTCAGCCGTTTTGCCAATGGCAATTATATCATGGCAGGCTTTACCAAAAATGGTAAGCTTCCGGTGCTGAAGTTTGTGAAACAGTAATGAATTGAAAAAACAGATAATTGGAAAAACTGCCGTCAGGCAGGTTGAAAACAGAGGTCCCGCAAACGCGGGACCTTTTTTTGCGGGTTTTGCGGTTTTGTAGTGAATAAAATTTTAATATTTAAAAAGTAGAAATGGAGTTTTGTGTTAAAAATTATTTAATTTCCCATCTTTCAACTTCTGCATATGAGAAAATTATTTCTACCCATTTTTCTATTATTTATTGGTTTCAATGCAACAGCACAATGTTTAACGGCTCCAAACGGCCAGTGGCCTGGAGCAACATTTACGCCTACTTGTACAGGTGTGGCTCAAAACATAACTACAGCCGGTTGGGCAGGTGAGTATAGTATGGTGAATGTTGTAACCGGATCGTCCTATACTTTCTCCAGTTCCTTTACAGGTGATTATATTACCATTGGTTCTTCTGATGGTTCCACAGCCTATGCTTTTGGAACCACTCCAGTTACCTGGACATCCACTGTTACAGGACCTGTAAGATTTTATACACATACAAGTTCTGCATGTGGCGCTGAAACGGTTTCCAGAACAAGAGCGGTTTCGTGTACCAACCAGGCATGTACGGGAACACCAACGGCAGGAACTTTATCAACTACAGCAGCCTCTGTATGTTTTGGATCTAATATTACTTTATCACTGGCAGGGGCAACATCCGGAGAAGGAGGAATAACAATACAGTGGCAATCGGCTCCGGTGGCATCTTCAACATTTACAGATTTAACTGCGCCTAATTCATCCAGCTACACATTTGCTCCTGTTCAATCTTTACAATACAGGGCCATCATTAATTGCAGCAACAGCAGTTTATCAGATACATCTAACATAGTGCAAGTTGATATTACAAATGCCCCTACCTATGCAACCTTCCCTTATTCACAGGGTTTTGAAAGCTGGATCAATGGTTGTTCAGTGAATGACAGACCTGATGTGCATTGGGCAAATAGTCCTGCTATTGGAAACCAGTCATGGAGAAGAGATGACCAGGGAGTGGATGGCGACTGGGATTTTCCAAACAATGGTGGATATACACCAACATCGTCGGAAGGCAGTTTTTCTGCAAGGTTCAGTACTTATAGTGCGGCTTCCGGAACTTCCGGTTCATTGAATTTGTTTATTGATCTGAGCACAGATCCTTCACCAACTAAATTTTTGAAATTTGATTATATAAATACTTCCGGTTCCGATGTTCTGGCAGTATTTGTTTCAACAGATGGTGGTTTAACTTTTACGCAATCAGGTTCTAATCTTGGTTTGTCTTCCAGCTGGACTTCAAAAGAATTTTTTATAAACAGCACTTCAGCAACAACAGTTATCAGGTTAAGAGCTACCAGTGATTTTGGAGTTACCGATATTGGAGTTGATAATTTATCCATTGCACTAGGATGTTCCGGAGCTCCAACCGGTGGAACAACAACTGCAACACCCGCTTCTGTTTGTTATGGCGGAACATCAGTTCTATCGCTATCTGGCGCATCCAATACAGCAGGCGTAACTACACAATGGCAATCGTCTGCAGATGGCATCACCTGGAATGATATACCTGGTGCTACAGGCGCTAGCTATAATGCACCGGCAACAGGTAATTTCCAGTACAGGGCATTATTAACTTGTGTAAATGGAGGACTCACAGCTACATCCACTCCTGCTACTGTAACGGTTACATCCCAGCCAACTTATGCAACCATTCCTTATGCCCAGAGTTTTGAAAACTGGATAGATGGTTGTTCAACCACTGACAGGCCTGATGCACATTGGGGTACCATACCATCTACCACCGATAGCGCCTGGAGAAGAAACGACCAGGGAGCCTCCGCTAACTGGACAACTCCCGGCAATGGTACTTATTCACCTGCATCTACCGATGGAAGTTTTTCTGCCAGGTTCCATACTTATTTTGTTTCTTCTTCAAGAAGCGGTATAATGGATCTTTTTGTTGACCTAAGTTCCGTAGCCGGACCAAAACTTTTAACCTTTGACTATATCAACACTACAGGTTCCGACAGTCTTGTTTTATTCCTATCCGAAAATGGAGGACAAACATTTACCCGGATAGACAGTTTAAGAACCAGGGCTGCCTGGGCTAACCAGGAATATACAATCAACAGTAATTCGGCCACGGCAGTGCTGCGCTTCAGGGCTACCAGCGATTTTGGAGTTACTGATATTGGAATAGATGATTTAAGAATCCTGGTTCCTTGTACCGGAACCCCAACTGCAGGTACAATTGCTGCAACCGGAGGAAATAATTTTGTTTGTGTTGGAAATTCAACTACACTTAACTTATCAGGTCAATCCTTAGGAACAGGGCTCACCTACCAATGGGAATCTTCAACCGATGATGTGACCTTTACTCCAATTGCAGGTGCAACAGATGTAAATCTTTCTGTTAGTCCTGCAACAAGTACCTATTACCGGGCTGTTGTAACTTGTACTAATGGAGGTGCATTTGCAGCCTCGCCATCGTTGTTAATTGCAGTGAATGATCCGCAGATTTTAACTACAACTCCGGGAACCAGATGTGGACCGGGAACAGTCACTTTAGGAGCTACAGGCACTCCAGGTGCAGTATTTAACTGGTATACAGATGCTACGGGTGGCGCTCCCATATTTACCGGGGATAACTTTACAACACCGGTTCTTAATGCAACTACTAACTATTATGTTTCCGCAGCCCAGGGTGGAGGAAGTTCCGATGTAGGATTTCTACCTGAAACAACCAATTGCGGAACAACATCTACTTCAACTGCTACCGACTGGACTTTAAGATTTAATACAACCAGCCCGGTAACTTTGAATTCGGTTTATGTGATTCCGGTGGCAGCGGGCAACTTTACCGTTGCTTTAAGGCAATCTTTGTCAACAACTAACATAGTAACTGCCAGCTTTAATTTTACGGCAGCCCAGGTTGGTGTTCCTCAAAAACTTGATCTTGGATGGTCTATAACAAATGCAGGAGAATACCAGCTCTCGAATATAGTTGGTGGTGTAACCAGGATCGGAACATTTACCTGTAATTATCCATTTACTTCTGCATTTGGTGGTTTGCAAATCGTGGGTTCTGCTACATTCTCCGGATCTACTACCAATACCAATACGTACAATAGCTTCTTCCTGCTGAATGTTAGTGAAGGTTGTGAATCGGCACGCCAGCTGGTTACGGCCACTGTAACTCCCGGACCTGACTTTGATGTAACAGACGATCTTGCAATTTGTAATGATGCAACCCAGGCACTAACGGTTACTTCGCCTGTAGGTAATTTTGATAATTATATCTGGTCTCCGGCTACTAATCTATTTACAGATGCTGCAGCTACCATTCCTTATACCGGTGGCAGCGCAACTACTGTT
Organism: Bacteroidota bacterium; assembly: GCA_023429985.1. Taxonomy (GTDB): domain Bacteria; phylum Bacteroidota; class Bacteroidia; order Chitinophagales; family Chitinophagaceae; genus Flavisolibacter. Next base: position 4,287 of record JAEZCV010000167.1, read on the forward strand.
TACATTAAATCTTCTACAGCCGATACCTACACTTATGTAGTGAATGCCGAAAACACCACATCAGGATGTACAGGTATTGATTCTGTGAAAGTAACCGTACTTCCGGGTAGCGTAACCATAGCTGCCACACCATCGCAGATCTGCGTAAGTGGGCAGGCTGCTTTAAGTCTTAATCCTGCAACAGGTTATGAAGGAGCAGGTTTTCAGTGGCAGTCATCTTCCGATGGCACCACTTTCACCGATATAGCTGGTGCTACATCACAGAATTATAATACAGAAGTAATTTCTACCACCACGCACTACAGGGTTCTTATAAAAGATGGAGCAGGGGTTGTTTGTCAGCAACCAACAACTGTTATCAATGTAAATTCGCCTTCAGTTTTAACCACTACGCCTGCTGCTCTTTGTGGCCCCGGCACCATGACGCTCGGCGCAACCGGAACTCCGGGAACTGTGTTAAACTGGTATGAGAATGCAACAGGAGGTGCTTCTGTAGGAACCGGTACAAGCTTCACCACTCCTAACCTAACGTCCACCACCACTTATTATGTTAGTGCTACTGCAGGTGGTACAATACAGGGAGTTGGTCCGGTTAGTGTTAATGATTATCCTGGTGCAAGCACCAATTCTTCCTATATACAGGGAATGGTGTTTGATGTGTTCAATCCTGCAGGCATAACCATACAGAGTGTTGATATTTTCCCCACCGCTCCTGTGGGCACTAACTTCCAGATTGTATTAAGACAGGGTAGTGGATCTGCTCCTGTAATTGCAACCTACCAGGGAACTACTACAGTAACTGGAACCACAACTAACCCTGTGGCACAAACGGTTCCTGTGAACTTTAATGTTCCGGGTGGTTTTGATTATGTAATGACCTTCTACGATGGAACCTTACAGGCTCCACTCACCGGAAATGCCGTTTATCCCGGTGCGCTGCGAAACAGTCCTGCAACAGGTGTTACCTTCCCGCAGGCCATCGCCGGTGAACTTTCTATTACTGCCAGTACTGCCGCCAATACATGGAATTATTTTTATAACTGGAGGATAGGCACAGGTTGCGAATCTCCAAGGGTTGCCGTTGAGGCCCAGGTGAGTGAAAACACAGCTATTACCACTCAACCCGTAGCACAGGGCGTTTGTTCGGGTGCTTCTGTAACCTTTACAGTTGCAGCTGTTGGTGCCAACCTTTCTTACCAGTGGAGATATAACGGCGCCGACATTGCGGGTGCTACTGATGCTACATTTACTATTCCAAATGCTTCCTCTGCGAATGCTGGAAATTACGATGTGGTGATCACCGGTCTTTGTGGTAATGTAACATCAAACTCTGTGTCACTTGCTGTATCGCCAACCAATGGCTGGATTGGTGTAACCAATACCGACTGGAACACAGCTTCCAACTGGTGTGGTGGAATTCCAACATCTACCTCAGATGTAGTGATCCCCTCAGGCACTCCGTATCAACCGATAATAAATGGTCTTGCCAGTGTTAGAAACCTCACCATCAGCAGTGGTGCTACAGTAACTTTACTGGATAATGGATTTTTAAACATACATGGTAATTATTCCAATAGTGGAACATTTGCTGCTGCAGATGGATTTGTAGCATTCAAGGGAACCACTAACCAGGATGTAGCAGCCATGAATGTCGGAAGCCTGATCATGAACGGTACCGGTGGAATTACACTTGCCGGAAATATGATTGTTAATGATGCATTGATTCTTGAAAATGGAAACATCACCCTGGGCTCTCATTCATTAAGTATTATGGGTGCATCTTCTACCCAGAATCTGAATGGTTCTTCTAAAGGAAGCGCTTCCAGTCATATTGTTACCAACAGTACCGGGTCGGTTTTAGTAAATGATGTTTCCGCATCAACCGTTGTACCTGTAGGTCCTGACGCTGCAAGTTATAATCCTGTAACGATAGGTAACGGACAGGGACTTGATTTTACAGTTAGGGTTTCAAATGGTATTAACCCGGCTATTCCTTATCCGGCTGTTGCAGTTAACAGAACCTGGACGGTTACCCCTGGTGCTGCTCCCGGATCACCGGTTGAAGTAACACTTCAATATGCCGATGACCATATCAATGCCCCAGGATCTCCTACTGCTACCATGCAGGTAGGCGCGCATAATGGCACTACATGGAATATTGTATCACCTGCTGCAGGCCTTGTGCCGGTTGGCCCAGCCACAGGCAGGAACGTTACCATCGAAACAACGCTGTTCGGACCTCTTGTTGTTACCAATATCGGAGGTATCAATATTCCAACTTCACTTCCGGAAATTGACGAGGATATCACCAGTGCTGTGTTAATGCCTAATCTTATCAGAAGCACCACTGTACTGCGAGTGAAGGCTGAAAGAACGGTAAGGGTAGACTGGGTTGTTGTGGATATGAACGGCAGGGTGGTGATGAGTATATCGCGCCAGCTAGCCGCCGGACAAACCGACATACCACTTGACTTCAGCCGTTTTGCTAATGGTAATTACATAATGGCTGGCTTTACAAAGAATGGTAAGCTGCCGGTGCTGAAGTTTGTGAAACAGTAGTGAATTAGCCAATTGGAATATTTGAAAATGGATAATTTGCCGGCAGGCAAATTGAAAATACAGGTCCCGCACAGGCGGGACCTTTTTATTTTTTACGATGAAAAACATCTTGATAGTAATTTAGCGCATGTTTTCTGCTCAGCAAATCTCTTATCAACAAACTGGATTTTTTTCCCGCATCGTTTTGGATTATTTGAATGGCAGTAATGAGATCAAATCATTTTACAGTCATACCCCTGATTTGGATGGAATTAAACAAGCTATTAACGACCGGGAAAATTTTAATACAAACAGAAATGTGCTGGTGGAAGTATTGAACGATCAATACAACTCTGTTGATGTAGGAGAAAAAACCAAAGCAAACATTAACCAGCTACTAAATACTAACTGTTTTACAATTTGTACAGCACATCAGCCTAACCTGGCAACGGGACCGCTTTATTTTATATTTAAGATCATTCATGTCATTAAACTTTCTGATACTTTAAACAGTAAATTCCCCGACAAACATTTTGTGCCGGTATATTATATGGGTTCGGAAGATGCCGATCTCCAGGAACTCAATCATTTCATTGTTGGTGGGAAGAAATATGAATGGAACCCAAAACAACAAGGTGCAGTAGGCAGAATGATAGCAGACGATCAGCTGATTAACTTATTGGACGAACTGGAAAAACAGTTGGATGTTGAAATTTTTGGAAATGAATTTATAACCTTGCTTAAGAAATGTTTTGTAACCGGAACTTCTATTCAGCAATCAACATTCAGGCTCGTTCAAAATTTATTTGATCAGTGGGGTTTAATTGTTCTTATTGCTGATGATGCCAGGTTTAAAAAGCAAATGATAAAGCTCTTTGAAGACGACCTGCTGCATCATAAGCCTTCTGCCATAGTTGAAAAAACAATTAAACGCTTTCCTTCTGTGTACAATGTGCAGGCATCGGCAAGGGAAATAAACCTTTTTTATCTGGATGAACAAATAAGAGAAAGGATTGAAAGATCAGGCGCAGAATATAAAGTGGTTAATACTTCGCTTAGGTTCAGCCAACAGGAGCTGCTGCAATTGCTGGAAGACGAACCTGGTAAGTTCAGCCCGAATGTTATTCTGCGAGGAATTTTCCAGGAAACCATTCTTCCTAATATTGCATTTATTGGTGGGGGCGGCGAACTTGCTTACTGGCTGGAACTAAAAGATCTTTTTGATCATTATAAAGTTCCCTATCCTGTAATTGTTCTTCGTAATTCATTTTTGATAGTGGACAAAAAGCTCAGGGATAAGATCAGTCGTACGCGGCTTTCCATCGAAGATTTTTTTGCTGACGAACATTCAATCATGAACATGGTTGTGAAAAAGCAGTCGTTGAACCAGGTGAGTTTAAATGGTAGTATGGAAAAAGCAACTGAATTGTTCGCGCAGGTAAAAGAACAGGCATCCTCAATTGATTCCACGCTTTCCAATCATGTTTCGGCTATAGAGGCACGTTATATTAAGTTGCTTCAGGAGCTGGAGAAAAAAATGCTTCGTGCAGAAAAAAGGAAATTTATTGACACAACAAAACATGTTCAAACTATCCGCGCTATACTTTTCCCGGGAAACAGTTTGCAGGAAAGAAAGGAAAACCTTGCAGGTTTTTACGCACGTTTTGGGAAGCAGTTCATCGAGGAATTATACCATTACTCATTAGGCCTGGAACAGGAGTTTGTAGTGCTGACAGAAGATCAGTCAAATTGATTAGGATGACCCGAGGAGCGGAGCTTTGAAACTTTTTCCAACACTTCCGCCTCCATATTATTTTTAAATTCAGATATTTTTTTTCCTATGGCTGGCTCAAAACTTCCAATTACCTGGGCGGCAAGTATGCCTGCATTTTTTGCAGCGTTTAAAGCAACTGTAGCCACAGGAACGCCATTGGGCATTTGAAGAATTGATAAAACGGAATCCCAGCCATCAATGGAGTTGGAAGATTTTATTGGAACACCAATAACAGGTAATGTTGTAAGCGAAGCAACCATGCCGGGTAAATGGGCGGCACCGCCGGCGCCGGCAATTATTACTTTAAGACCCCTGTTGGCTGCGGATTTTGCATATTCCATCATTCTGGCAGGCGTGCGGTGGGCAGATACAACCGTGAGTTCAAAACCTATTTCCATAAGCTTTAAAAAGTCAGCAGCAGCCTGCATCACAGGAAGGTCGCTGTCGCTACCCATAATAATTCCCACCTGTATGGATGTATTATTCTGTTCCATAAGAATGATTAATATTCCGGTGAAAAATACACCATGATTTTTAAATCAGAGAAAGTTTCAGTTCTTCAATAATTATTTTACAAGATCACCACGCAATCGTAGCAATTCTATTTCCGCGACCTTGGTATTATACCGCGCTTCAATTAACCGGTTAAGTGCTTCGAACAAACTTTGTTGCGCTTCTCTCATCTCAATAAATGTACTGATGCCAAGGCGATACCTTTCCCTGGCAATAAAAATATTTTCCCGCACATATTGAATATTCTCTTCTTCAAGTGCCAGTGCTTTTTGATAGAGATCATAATCGCGGTAGGCATTGGCAACACTTGTATTCAACAGTGCTAAATTTCTATCGTACAAAAGTTGCTGTGTTTGAATATTCAACTCAGCAGCTTTTATCAGCCGCTTGTTGGTAAATCCGTTGAACAGGGGTATAGTAGCTGTAAATCCATAATTAAATCCATGATTCCGGTTGAATAATGGCTGAAATGGATTAATTACATCCTTATTATCGGTTTTACTGAAATTATATGCCGAATTGAATTCAACAACCGGAAATCTTTCAGCTCTTCTTAACTGCAAATCGGTTTCAGCAAGCCTCAGGTTACTTTGTGCAATCAGCAGTTCGGGGTTTGAAACTGTAAGAGATCCCTGTATAGAATCAAGTGTTAGAAAAGCATTGTAAGTAATGGTGGTATCTGCCAGATCAAAATCATTACCAACAGGTAATACCAGTAACTGGTTTAGCTGCTCTTTGGTTTTATTGATCTGGGTTAGCTGGTTCAGTCGGGCTGAGCGTTGCGCATTTAAATCAATTCTTGCCTGCAAAATATCCGGTTTGGCGCCTGTACCAATGTCAAATTTATATTGAGCAAGTGTTAATCGCTCCTGGCTCAATTCTATTTGCTCCTCGATGGCTTTTAATTGTTGCTCCTGCCTCACTACATCAAAATACAACCCCATAACATCTGCAACAGTATTGATCACCTGAGCTTTTATCTGTAATTCTCCCAGGTTAACCAGCTGACTTAAACGATCGCGTGCAATGAACATCCTGAAGCCGTCAAACAAAGTCCAGTCAAGGTTAAGTGAAGCCTGCAGGTTAGAAGATCGAATACCATTCCTTTCCCTCTTTGAATTATCGGCAAGTACCTGTTTCTGGTTATTATTGTTCCAGGTAATTCCGCCTCCTGCATTCAGGCGGGGCAGCAAAGAATAATTAGCATAGGCCAGGTCAAGTGCAGCCAGTAATGAATCATTCCTTGTAAGTGCAATATCAAAGTTGTTTTGAAGTGATGTTGCAATGGCTTCATTCAGGCTGAGCACCTTTTTTTGTCCATGTACAGAATTTACCGACACTACCAGTATAAAAAAATAGAGTATTCTTAATAATGTTCTTTTGTATTTCAACGCTTAAATTTGTTTAATAGGTGTGGTTAACCTGTTCTGCCTCTTTGTTTCTCTCATCCATTTTCTCCAGTTCATTCTTCTCTTTTTTTGTTGACATAAATGAATACATCGCAGGAATGACAAACAAGGTTAGGATAAGTGAGAACATAATGCCTCCCACCAAAACTACACCAAGCGGAATACGACTGGTAGCTGCAGCTCCCAGCGATAACGCAATTGGAAGCGCGCCTAAAGCCATGGTAAGACTCGTCATTAAAATGGGTCTTAACCTTTGGGTTGCTGCAAAAATCACCGCCTCCATTTTCGGCATGCCCTTTAACCTGCTTTGGTTGGCAAATTCAACAATTAAAATTCCATTCTTTGTAACAATACCAATAAGCATGATCATGCCGATCTGGGAAAAAATATTAATTGTATGCCCAAACAACCACAAAGTTAATAGCGCACCCGCAATGGCCAGTGGCACCGTAAACATGATAATTAAGGGATCAATAAAACTTTCAAATTGCGCAGCCAGTACAAGAAAGATCAGCCCCAGGGCAAGCATTAAAGCAAAATTGGTATTGCTGGAGCTTTCGGCAAAATCGCGGCTCGAACCGGTAAGTTGTGTTGCAAATGTTTCGTCCAGTAATTTATTTGCAATGCCCTGCATGGCTTCAATGCCATCGCCCACGGTAGCACCTGGCGCTGTGCCCGAAGAAATGGTAGCCGATTTATAACGGTTATGATGATAAATGGTAGATGGAGTGGTGGCTTCTTCCATGGTAACCAGGTTATCGAGGCTGATCATGTCGCCATTATTATTTCTTACATACAAACCTTTCAGATCCGTTGGATCGTCCCTGTCGCTGCGGGCAACCTGTCCCATTACCTGGTATTGCTTTCCTTCCCTGGTAAAATAACCAAACCTCCGGTTACTTAATGCCAGTTGAAGTGCCTGCGAAACGGCTTCAACACTTACCCCCAGCTGGCTTGCCTTCATCCTGTCCACATTAATTCTTAACTCAGGTTTATTGAACTTTAAATTGGCGTCCACGCCCTGCAAGGCAGGATGCCTTCCGGCTTCCTCTAAAAATTTGGGTAACACTTCTGCCAGCTTGTCGAAATTATTGTTTTGAATAACAAATTGTACTGGTTGCCCGCCACGCCTGCTCACTGCTATGGTTTGTTCTTCAATGGCAAAGGCCCGTCCTTCATTAAACCTGGGTAAATTCCGGTTGATCATTTCCACGATCTCTTTCTGTGAGCGTTCCCTGTCTTTTGGCTCTACCATTGTAACTCTCACAAAACCCGAATTGGCCGAGCCGCCACTCCAGCCGGGTGAGGTAACGGAAAGCACTACCTGTTTTTCTGGAACAGAATCCAGCATCAGCTGGTTAAGGCGGTCAATGAATTTATCCATAGCATCGAAGGATGTTCCTTCGGGTGCGCTTACCGAAAGCCTGAACTGGCTCCTGTCTTCCATGGGAGCAAGTTCACTGGGAAGATCCCTGCCAATTATAAAGATCATGGCACCGCATATAGCAATGATCACAAAAGCAATGAACCTGAACTTCATGAACTTTACAAGTGCATTGCGGTAACTGTTTTCCATCCAACGGAAAAAAGGTTCCGTTTTATTATAGAACCACGAATGTTTATGATTTTTCCTTGTAAGCTTTACGGCTAGTACCGGGGTTAAGGTGAGTGATACAAATGCCGAGATCAATACAGCACCTGCTACCACAATTCCAAATTCACGAAATAGCCTTCCTACAAATCCCTGTAAAAAGATAATGGGCAGAAAAACACAGGCAAGCGTGATGGATGTTGCAATTACAGCAAAATATATTTCCTTGGATCCTTCCTTGGCAGCCTGGTATTTAGGCATGCCGGCTTCCATTTTCTTATAAATGTTTTCGGTTACCACAATACCATCATCCACCACCAAACCGGTTGCCAGAACAATAGCCAGTAAGGTTAGTACATTAATAGTAAATCCGGAAATGTACATGATAAAAAAAGCACCGATCAATGCTACAGGGATATCGATCAATGGCCTGATGGCGATCAGCCAGTCGCGGAAAAATAAATAAATGATCAGTACCACAAGAATAATGGCAATGATTAAAGTTTCTTCCACTTCCGAAATGGAATTTTTAATGAAGCGTGTCTGGTCCAGTGCTATATTCAGTGAAATGTCTTCAGGCATTTCGGCTTTGATCTGTTCAAACCTTTTATAAAATTCATTTGAAATGGCTACATAGTTCGATCCAGGTTGCGGAACAATTGCCAGCGCAATCATAGGAATTCCACTTTCCTTTAAAACAGTTTCTTCATTTTCAGGACCCAATACAGCTTCTCCTATATCGCGTATCCTTACTTCACTTCCTTCAACATTTTTAATAATAATGTTGTTAAATTCTTCTTCGGTATTGAGCCTTCCAAAAGTTCGAACCGTAAGCTCTGTTGCATCGCCCGTAATTTTTCCGGAAGGGAGTTCAATATTTTCTCTTAACAATGCTACCTGTACATCCTGTGCTGTTAAGGAATATGCAGCCAGCTTTTGCGGTTCAAACCATATGCGCATGGCATATCTTTTTTCGCCCCAGATCTGTATTCCACTTACACCCTGTATGGTTTGAATTCTTTCAACCAGCACATTATTTGCCCATTCGGTGATCTGTAACTGGTTGCGTGTATTGCTTTGCACCGTCATAGATATGATGGCATCGGCACTGGCATCGGCTTTTGAAACTACAGGCGGACTTTCCAGATCGTCGGGAAGGGAGCGTGAAGCCTGTGATACTTTATCGCGTACATCGTTTGCAGCTGCTTCCAGGTCAACATTCAAATCAAATTCAACATTAATATTGCTTGAGCCTGAACTTGAAGATGAAGTAATATTATTAACACCGGCAATACCGTTAATGGCTTTTTCAAGCGGCTCCGTGATCTGGGTTTCTATAATATCAGGATTGGCACCTCCATAAGAAGTGCGCACATTAATATTGGGCGGGTCAATGGCCGGATAATCTCTTACTCCAAGGAAATTGAATCCAATTACGCCAAAAACCACGATCACTATGTTTAGTACTACAGCAAGTACAGGTCTTCTTAAACTTAGTTCAGATATATTCATTTACCTGGATTGATTTACGATCTGTTTGATGCTCACCTTTGCTTCCGGTTTCAGCCCAAGCAATCCCGTAACTATGATTGTGTCTCCTTTATTTAATCCACTTGTTACCTGCACGTTTGAGGAATCTCTTACGCCGGTAACCACATCAACAAAATCGGCAACACCATTCCTGTATATATAAACTTTTTTTCCTCTTGCCTGTGGAATGATGGCCTGTGTAGGGATCATTAATGCATCCGGATCCGGATCGAATGTTAATTTAACCCTTGCAAATGCTCCGGGTATCAGTCCTGTTGCATCGCCTTTTACATTTGCCCTGATTCCCAGGCTTCGTGTATTTTGCTCTATACCCGATTCAGTGGCATCTATAACAGCTGTATAATTCCTCGAATTTCCTTCTATCTCAAAATTTACATACTGCCCTTTTTTGATCTTACCCGTATATTTTTCCGGAACGGTAAAATCTAATTGTAAACCTGTGGTTTTTTGAATGGTGGTAATAACACTTGCAGGTGAAACATAGGCGCCATTGCTAACCATTTTCAATCCCAGCTTACCGGTAAAGGGAGCTCTTATAACCGTGCGGGAAATTTCTGTATTGATAATGTCCAGGTCAGCTCTTAAATTATTAACCTGCAACCGTGTAACATCATAATCCTGTTTGCTGATGCCTCCTATTTTTTGGAGCTCGTTATAGCGTTGTTCTGTTTGTTGCGCAATATCCAGCTGTACCTGTAATTTTCTCTTCTGCGCCTGCAGGTCGGCATCGTATAATTTAGCAATTACCGATCCTTTCGAAACAATGGAACCTTCTCTTACATTTAAGGAAATGATACGGCCACTTATTTCCGGGTGAATTTCTGTGGATTGTTCGGCTACAATACTACCCGGCACTTCAACAGATTCGCTTACGATTTGTGTTCCCACAATATAACCATCCACCTTTACGGCCGGGCGCGGTCCCTGCGACTGCCGAACGGTAACTTCTTCCTTTCTTTTGGTACTGCATGAAACAACTGATAATGAAAAAGCAATTATTAAAATTGCAGTAAAGGCATTGTAAAATCTCACCGGGATATATATATTAATGTTAGAACGTCAAAATTAAGTTTCCCAAACTTAGAAACCTTCTTAAAGTTTTCGGCGTTAAACATTTTAACGTTTAGCGGGCGGATCTCACTTTTATTGCCTGTCGCACTTTGTTGGCCTTGTGTATAAGGTCCTGCTTTTGACTGCTGATTATGGTTACATGTCCCATCTTTCGGCCGGGCCGGGTTTCGCGTTTTCCATAAAGGTGAAGGAAGGCATTGTCAATGGATAATACTTCTTCAAGGCCTTCATAAACCACAGGGCCAGAAAAGCCTTCATCGCCAATTACATTTACCATGGCTGAAGAGAGAATAGCCCTGGTGTTTCCTAATGGATGTCCCAGCATGATCCTCCACAGCATGTCGAATTGTGATGAAAAATGCGATTCAATGGTATGATGCCCGCTGTTATGAACACGAGGTGCTGTTTCATTTACATACACTTCATCATCAATATCAATAAACAATTCCACGGCAAATATGCCTGGCGACTGAAAATTTCTTACCACTGCTGAAGCAATGGCTTCAATCTTCCAGAGAATTTTTTCACTTATATCGGCAGGGGAGATCTGGTAGTCCAACTGGTTCAGGTCTTTATTAAATACCATTTCCACAGGTGGATATAATGCAGTTTTAAGATTGTTGTCAACCGCAATGATCTGAGCGATCTCCTTTTTAATTATCACTTTTTTTTCAAGCACGCTCAAAGTATCGAAGCCTGCTTCTTTGGAAGAAAGGTCCTCAATAAGTTGCACGCCTCTGCCGTCATATCCACCTTCAGCCAGTTTTTGAACGCCGGGAAGTAATTGTGAATATTGTGAAATTTCATTTTTCGATTGCAGAACTGCAAAAGCAGGGGAAGGGATCTCATGCTCTTTGTAAAATTGTTTCTGCAGCACTTTGTTCTTTATTATGCGCAGCACCGAAGGCCTGGGATAAACAGCAACGCCTTCCTTTTCAAGTTTTTCAAGTGCTTCAACATTAACATTCTCAATTTCTATGGTAAGTGCATCCAGTTGCTTTCCGAAATTGTAAACGGTATCAAAATCCCGGATATCGCCTTTAATAAAGTAGCGGCAAAGATGGGCTGCAGGGCAATCATCATCGTTTTCAAGTACATGGGTCTCTACCTGGTAATTGGCTGCGGCCTGTAATAACATTCTGCCCAATTGTCCGCCTCCGAGAATGCCAACTTTTAACATGCCGCGAAGATAGGAGATTGTATGTCTTGAAATATTGCAGCTTTTAACCTGTACAATTTCATCAACAGGTAAGGTTGAATAATACGATAGGAATGAAGATATATACCTCGCAATTTTACCCGTTTTTACCCATATGTTTTGTTTAATTTCCCTTTAAAGTGTTGATTCTAAACAATGATATTTAAATTTGTAAGCGAACAGTGTTGAAGGAATCTTTGTGTTTTGATTTTTTCACAGCTAAATTTTTCATATATGTCAGTTGCAACAGCTTCCAGGCAGGCGGCAGATCAGCAAACCGATTTTTTGCCTCTCATGGGAACAGATTACGTAGAA
>JAEZCV010000193.1 GCA_023429985.1 Bacteroidota bacterium
AGTGTGGACACACCATTGTCGGAAGGAGAAGAAAGCACACTTCTGGATGTGCTGGAAAATACAAATGCAGAAAAAACAGATTCGGCACTTGATCACCACCAGTCATTAAAAACAGAAATCGACCGTTCGCTTCAAACGCTTACCGAAAGGCAGAAAGAAGTGATATGTTATTTCTTTGGCATTGGTGTGGATCATCCTTTAAGCCTTGAAGATATAGGGGAAAGATTCAATCTTACAAGGGAAAGGGTACGCCAGATAAAAGATAAGGCTATTACCAAGCTGAGAACACAGCAAAAATCAAATTTGTTACGTAGTTACCTGGGATAATAATTTCCGTCCAAATCCTTGTTATCTTTGCGCGAACTTTTTAAATGAGCATCTTAGGATGTTCATTTTTTTTAGGCCATGCGGGTACAATATCTGCATTGACATCAACAAAATAAATCATTAAATAAGGGGAAGTCCCTGTTTAAATATCAAAATATGTTTGAATCGTTACAGGACCGGCTGGAAGGTGCCTTTAAAAACCTCAAGGGCGAGGGAAGAATAACAGAACTGAATGTTGCAGCCACCGTGAAAGAGATCCGCCGTGCGCTGGTGGATGCGGATGTGAACTATAAAATTGCCAAGGATTTTACCGATACGGTAAGAGAAAAGGCAATGGGTGAAAAAGTGCTTACTGCTATCAGTCCCAGCCAGTTAATGGTAAAGATCGTAAAAGATGAACTGGTAAGTTTGATGGGTAACGAGGCGGCGGAATTCAATTCAAAGGGTGCGCCTGCCGTGATACTGATCGCCGGCTTGCAGGGAAGCGGAAAAACCACCTTTAGCGGAAAGCTTGCCAATTATTTAAAGAAACAAAAGAAACTTTCTCCGCTGCTGGTGGCTGCCGACGTTTACCGCCCGGCGGCGATGGAGCAGCTAAGGGTTTTGGGAGAGCAGATAGGCGTTGAAGTTTTTATTGAAACAGAAAACAAGAACCCAGTTGAAATTGCCCAGAATGCCATTCGCGAGGCAAAAGCAAAAAACAAGAATGTTGTTATCATTGATACGGCAGGCCGACTGGCCATTGATGAAGCCATGATGACCGAGGTTTCGAATATTAAATCGGCCGTGAATCCACAGGAGATTTTATTTGTGGTGGACAGTATGACGGGGCAGGATGCGGTGAATACGGCCAAGGCTTTTAACGACAGGCTGGATTTTTCGGGCGTTGTGCTTACCAAGCTTGATGGCGATACCAGAGGTGGTGCGGCGCTTTCGATCAAATACACGGTTAACAAGCCCATTAAGTTTATCAGCAGTGGTGAAAAGCTGGATACGCTTGATATTTTTTACCCGGACAGGATGGCGCAGCGCATCCTGGGAATGGGAGACATCACCACCCTTGTTGAAAAAGCGCAGGCAGAATTTGATGAAGAACAGGCCAGGAAGCTGGAAAAAAAGATCAGGAAGAACCAGTTTGATTTTGCGGATTTCAAGCAGCAGCTGGAGCAGATCAAGAAGATGGGAAATATCAAGGATTTGCTGGGCATGATCCCGGGAGTTGGAAAATCCATTAAGGATATTGATATCAGCGATGATGCTTTTAAAGGCATAGAAGCCATCATAAATTCGATGACAAAGGAAGAAAGGGCCAATCCCGACCTGATTGATGGAAGCAGAAGAAAACGCATTGCCAAAGGCAGTGGAAAGGAGATTTCGGAGGTGAATGCCTTTATGAAACAGTTTGAGCAAATGAGGGAAATGATGAAGTCCATGAACAAAATGCCCATGAGGGGAATGATGCCGGGAATGGGAAAAAGATAAAATTGGAAAAACCTTACCGGGAATATTTGAATTTTAAGTCTTTAGCCTTAGATTTGCACACTTAATTTTATTATTTCACCGCATTTAAATTTCTATTTAAGATGCCAGTTAAAATCCGTTTACAGAGACACGGGTCAAAAAAGAGACCCTTTTACTTTATTGTAGTTGCAGATGCCCGCAGCCCCCGCGATGGTAAATTCGTTCAAAAACTAGGTACTTACAATCCACTGACAACACCTGCTACCGTGCAGTTGGATCGTCAGCGTGCATTGGACTGGCTTCAGAAAGGAGCACAGCCAACAGATACCGTTAGAAAGATTTTATCTTACAAGGGTGTGTTATACCTGAAGCATTTATTGCGTGGTGTTACACTTGGTTTGTTTGACGAAGCAACCGCAATGACAAAATTTCAATCCTGGCATTCCGAGCATGAAGCTCAGATCAGAAAGCGCCAGGAAGAAGCCCAACGTGAAAGACGAAGCAGAAGGAATCCTCCTTACCAGCGCAGGGAAAGAAGACCCGCCGCTGATGCAGGTTCTGAAGCATAACCTTACGGACTTCAACTGATTTAATCCCGCACCTGCGGGATTTTTTTTATAGAATTTCTGCATTTAATTTTACTCCGGTAATGAATGATTATTTTAAAATTGGCAAGCTGGTTTCTGTTTTTGGCCTGAAAGGAGAATTGATACTGAAACACAGCCTGGGAAAAAAAACCTCGTTGAAAGGTCTTGCTGCTGTTTTTATTGAAGAAAAAAAAGAAAGCTTCATTCCATGGTTTATAGAAAGCACCAGGATAAAATCGGAAGAAGAAATTTATTTGAAATTAGAAGGGATGAACAATAAAGAGCAGGCAGGAAAACTGGTTCAAAAGGAAGTATGGCTTCCGGAAGAAGAAATGAAAAAATTCTCCGCTAAATCATCACCCATAAATCTTTTGGGCTATGAAATAATTGAGAATGAGGAAAGCCTTGGAAAGATCCTTGAAGTAATAGAGCAGCCGCACCAGTTATTATGCAGGATCGAGATAAAAGAAAAAGAAGCTTTGATACCGCTTCACGAGGAAACGGTATTAAAGATCGATCATAAGAAACAGCAGGTCAGGGTTGAGCTACCTCCAGGATTACTGGAAATTTATCTGTAGAAACGCCGGTTGCCCTGATGGCATTTCTCGCCTGTATCATATGTCTTTGCTGATGAGCGATCAGGAAGCGAAAGGTATCGCCAAGTTTGAGTTTGATAAACTTACTAATGGAAATTGGAATTTTAATGGATTCCAGGTTCATTTGACGGGCACGTTCCAGCAGGTTCAATAGTTGCTTTTGCCCGGCAATAAATTCGGCCAGCACTTTTTCGGCATTCATTCCCATATCGGGGCGATAGCCTTTAGGGGCTTTCATTTTATTTTTTACTTCGTAAACATTTTTAGGCAACATCATATTGGTAAAATAATTACCAAAGAAGCCAGGCACAAACCATGTGTTTACTTCTTTTGATCTTTGAGTCATTGCACTTTCAACGGCGGGCAGATAATAGCGATTGTACATGTTAAGATGTTCAATGGCCTGTGCGGCGCTCCATTTACCTTCCTGCGGAGGATAGCAAAGTTTTATCGTATCTACCATTGCCAGGTGCTCCGTTGCCTGGATCAATTGCTGAACGTCCTTTTCCAATTGACTGATCAGTTCCGCGCTTTTATATTTTTTCATACTGCTGTTTTCTCCTTTTTAATAAGTGCAAAATCTTTGCCCTGCTACAAATAAAGAAAGAGATAGGCTTCTTTCCATCCAAAACAGGTTGAGACAAAATTAAACCATGATGAATTGCTAAAAACACACACTGAAATTTTTCCCGGCAAAATTCAATCAACCTCTACACTTACCTTTAAGTTTTGGAAAACAAGCAATCACATATAGCCCATTTTGACCTGGAAGCATTTTTTGTTTCGGTAGAACTTTTAAAAAATCCGCATTTAAAAGGACGCCCTTTAATTGTGGGAGGAGATGGAAAAAGAGGAATCGTTGCAGCATGCAGCTATGAGGCAAGAAAATATGGAATTCAAAGTGCCATGCCTTCTGTTACTGCCAAAAAACTTTGTCCGGATGCCGTTTTTTTAAAAGGAAGCCACCACGAATACAGTAAATATTCCAGGATGGTAACGGATATTATTGCCGAAGCAGTGCCACTATATGAAAAAGCATCCATCGATGAGTTTTATGTTGATCTGTCGGGTATGGAAAAATTTTTTGGGGTGAGCCAGTTTACCCGGGAATTAAGAAAGAAGATCACTGCTGAAACAGGGTTACCCATTTCGTACGGTTTATCTACCAGTAAAATGGTGAGCAAGATGGCAACCAATGAAGCAAAACCAAATGGCTTCCTGGAAATTCCTGCAGGCAAAGAAACTGCTTTTTTATGGCCATTGACTGTTGATAAAATTCCAGGAGTAGGAAAACAAACCCTTATTGAATTACAATCACTGGGATTGTATACCATAAAAGACATTGCCCATTGTGAAATAAAATTTCTTGAAAATAAATTTGGTAAATGGGGTAAAAAACTATTTGATAAAGCCCATGGTATTTCCGGATCTGTTATTGAGCCCTACAGCGAACAAAAATCCATTTCGCATGAAACCACATTTCATGATGACAGTAATGAATGGGAATTTTTAAACCGCCAGCTGGTAAAACTCACCGAGGAAACCGCTTATGAACTAAGGAAGGATGAAAAGCTTACGGGTTGTGTAACGGTAAAGATCAGGTATGCCGACTTCAGTACATTTTCGAAGCAGGAAATTATTGATTATACAGGCATAGATAATGTGCTGCTGTTAAAAGTCCAGGACCTGTTTAAGAAGCTGTATAAAAAAGGTGAGAAGATTCGCTTGCTGGGTGTGCGTTTCAGTCATTTAGTACCCATGACGCTGCAAATGAATTTGTTTGATAATGCTGCAGAGCGGTTAGAATTATATAAAGCTGTAGACAAGATAAAAAACCAGTTTGGCAAAGGACTGATTACAAAAGCCACGGCCATTAAAAAGAAAGGGCAGGAGTAAAATCGGCAGTTGTTTTATGAATCCTTAATTTTAGCCCCTCCGGAAAATTAGTTTTTACATAAATAAACATTGTTATGCAAACATCTTGGAAAGAGTACCAGGAAAAGAACCAGCAAAGATTTTTAGATGAAATGCTTGAGTTATTAAGGATACCTTCAATTTCGGCAAAGTCGGAAAGAAAGGAAGACATGCGCAAGTGCGCAGAACTTGTAAAACAAAGATTACTCGACTCGGGAGCAGATAAAGCTGAAGTAATGGAAACAGATGGCCACCCTGTGGTTTATGGCGAAAAGATTATTGATCCATCTAAACCAACCGTTCTGGTTTATGGACATTATGATGTTCAGCCGCCAGAACCGCTTGAGCTATGGAACAGTGAACCTTTTGACCCGGTTATAAAAGATGGCAAGGTGTATGCTCGCGGAAGTGCCGATGATAAAGGGCAGTTTTACATGCATGTGAAAGCCATGGAAATTATGAGTAAGACCAACAGCATGGAAACCAATATTAAATTTTTAATTGAGGGTGAAGAAGAAGTGGGCTCTCCCAATCTTGGAAAATTTGTTGCTGATCATAAGGAGCTTTTAAAAACAGATGTGATACTGATAAGTGACAGTGCATTACTGAGTATGGATACCCCGACACTGGATGTAGGTATGCGCGGACTTTCTTATATAGAAGTTGAAGTTACCGGGCCAGACCGCGACCTGCACAGCGGAACTTATGGAGGTGCAGTTGCAAACCCTGTAACCATGTTGTGTAAACTCATTGCTTCCTGTCATGATGAGAATAATCATATTACCATTCCTGGATTTTATGATGATGTTGCTACTGCAACCGAAGAAGAAAGAACCCTGCTGGCTAAAGCACCATTTGATGAAGAAGAATATAAAAAAGAATTAGGGATTAAAGAGGTATGGGGCGAAAAAGGCTATACTACAAATGAAAGAACCGGCATCAGGCCCACGCTTGAAGTAAATGGCATCTGGGGAGGATATACAGGAGAAGGTGCAAAAACGGTTCTCCCATCAAAAGCATTTGCAAAAATTTCATGCAGGCTTGTTCCCAACCAGTCTTCGCATAAGATCACTGATCTTTTAATTAAATATTTCACGGAGAATGCTCCAAAAGGCGTTACAGTAAAAGCAGAATTACATCATGGTGGTGAACCTTATGTTACACCCATAGATTACAAAGGTTATAAAGCAGCAGCGAAAGCCATTCTTACAACTTTTGGGAAAGATCCGATACCTGTTCGAGGTGGCGGCAGTATTCCTATCTGTACCTTACTTGAAAAAGAACTGGGCGTGAAAATTGTTTTCATGGGATTTGGTTTAGACAGTGACAACCTGCATTCGCCCAATGAAAAATTCGGACTGGAGAATTATTTCAAGGGAATTGAAACCATTCCATATTTCCATAAATATTTTGCAGAGAATTGATGATGAAGGCCGGGTTCAATCCCGGCTTTTTATTTTACAGGCTGGGATGCTTTTTCCTGCGCTTCGGATTTTTCTTCCTCATCGGCATGCGGAACTTTATCTGCATGATCTTCACCCGGTTCGTATTGAAGTTTAATGTACATAGCAAAATGATCGGAGCCAAAAGGTGGAAGTCTTTTCATTTCAACCCAGCCAAAATGTTTTGAACAAAATATATAATCCAGCGGGAACCGGAACCACCAGTGGAAAGCTGAATAAGTACTAAAGAATCCACGTCCACGACGGGGATCAAGTAAACCACTTACTTTTCTGAAGAGGGTTGTTACATGGCTCCAGGCAACATCGTTCAAATCGCCCATAACAATGCATGGATGTTTTTCTTCTTTTGCCAGCAGTGCAATCTTCATCAGTTCTTTGTCTTTAGCTGTAGAAGTAAGTGATTCATCCGGAACGGGAGGTTTTGGATGAAGTCCATACACCTTTATCCACTTACCCGAAGGCAGCATAGCTTCGGCTTCAATGGAAGGCACATCATCTTCCACCCGGAAAAGAATTTTTTCGTTGCGCAGTTTGAGTTTACTGTAAAAAAGTAATCCGTAAGTATTATCAATTGGCTTTTTCAAACTAAAGGGATAATAATTATCAAGATCTTTCATTGCCTTCTCCCATTTATGGTCGGTTTCTACAAGAAGAACCAGGTGTGGTTCAATTGATTTTATCAGAGAAACCAGGCGATGGTATTGCTCATTGTCTTCCAAAACATTTGCGGTAATAACTTTCAACTCATCATTTTCATTTATAATTCTGGCAGCTTTCATTTCCTTTGGCGCTAACCAGGTGTAAGGATAAATTTTAATGCACAGGTAAATGCAGGCGGTTACCAGGGGTAGCACCACCCATAGAAAATAATCCTGAAAAGAAGATCTGAAAATGAAAGTGGCAATAAGAAGCACAATGCCAATGACCAGCTTTTGCAGGCGTGGATACTCCAGTGACCTGAAAGTCCAGTAGTCATTTCTAACCAGAGGAAGCACTGTTGCCGTAAGAAATAAAACAGCTAATACTGATATTATTATTCCTGCCATTTAATCAATTATCTATTTTTTCAACTTAAGCCGCTATTCACTTTTCAACAATATGCAATCATCAACACTAATGAAAATAACTTTTTATTGTGTGAAGTTTTAAAAACTTCATCATGTAATTAAAAAACCATACCGTTAAAATATACTCAACCTCATTGTTAGCCAGAAGCAATACAAAGTTCTCTTTAATTTTGGTGATGGCTGAAAAAATAAGGCTAGACAAATATTTATGGGCGATCCGGCTGTTCAAAACCCGGTCGCTTGCTTCAGATGCGATTGACGCGGGAAAGGTGAAGTTCCAGGGAAGCAGTGTGAAACCAAGTAAGGCTGTGTCAATTGGCGATGAATATGATGTAAAAACTGAAGGAAGGCGCTGGATAATAAAGGTCAGGGATTTGCTGGAAAAACGAATTGCCTACAGCGAGGCTATAAAATATTATATTGACCTTACACCGCCGGAAGAACTTGAAAAGCCTGCATTCCAGTCAGAATCATTTTATACAGGAAAAAGGCCAAGTAAAGTTGGAAGGCCAACAAAAAAGCAAAGAAGGGAGATGGATGATTTTTTCGGCGAAGAAGGTTAAATAGCCTTGCTAAAAACCTGCGCTGCATTTTCTTTTTCCGGCCGCAGAAGATAAAGGTCAAAGGCGCTGCAAACATTTCTAATAAAATAATGACCCTGCGGGGTAAGTTTTAAACTATTACGATCATATTCCACCAGGCCATCCTTTGCAAGTTCGTTTAACACCGGGAAGCTGTATAGTTCCAGCAAAGGAAGTTGCTGCAAATTAAAAACGGTTTGGCCCTTGCAACTGATATCTAAAATGAATTTGCGGTAATGGCAATCTTCTTCGGTAAGAAAATAGCCTTTTCTCACCGGGATTTCACCCGCTTCTACTCTTTTATAATAATCATGGATTGATTTTTCATTTTGCGCGAAAGCATTTCCTGTATCGCTGATACTTGAAACGCCGAGGCCAAGCAGCATCCCGGACTGGTGGGCGGTATATCCCATAAAATTGCGGTGCAGTTTACCTTTCTTCCAGGACTTATACAGTTCGTCATCGGGCAGGGAAAAATGATCCATGCCAATATCAAAATAACCGGCTTTCATCAGCATCTCTTTTCCTTTCAGGTATAAAAGAATTTTTTCTTCGGCTTTGGGAAGATGCGATTCATCGAATAAGCGCTGACCTTTGCTTGTCCAGGGAACATGGGCATAGCTGTAAAAAGCAATGCGGTCGGGTTTTAATTCAATTACTTTCTCAATTGTATTTTGAATAGAAGCCAGTGTTTGCAAAGGCAGGCCATAGATAAGGTCGAAATTTACCGAGGTAAATCCAATATTCCTGGCGGTTTCAGTGGCCTGTTTAACGTTTTCGAAGGGTTGTATACGGTTGATCACCCGCTGCACTTCCGGATCGAGGTCCTGAACACCATAACTGATGCGGCGGAAACCAAGTTCAAATAACACTTTCAGGTGGTCGGCAGTTGTATTGTTAGGATGTCCTTCAATACTGAATTCGTGCTGGGGATGAATGATGCTTCCTTTAAGAATAAATTTTATGAGCCGCTGCAGATTCCGTGGTGAAAAAAAAGTGGGCGTGCCACCACCCAGGTGAAGTTCCCTGATAACAGGTGTTTGCTTCATCAGCTTACGGTAAAGTGTCCATTCTTTTTCAATTACGGCCAAATATTCTTCTTCCACTTTATGGTTGGTGGTGATCTTTTTATTGCAGCCGCAATAAGTACAAAGCGATTCGCAAAAAGGAAGGTGAATATAAAGGCTGATACCGTTGATGTGATTCTGGCTGCTGAAGCGTTCTGTAAAAGCCTGTTTCCATTTTTCCCGGTCAATGGTTTCTGACCAGAAGGGAACAGCAGGATAGCTGGTATATCTTGGCAGTGCCTTATTGTATTTTCTTACCAGCAATGTATTGACCACTTCACTTTCCATACTCCAAAATTAGCAGGAGCATTTACCATCGTGGATGATCTTTGTTAAGAAGAAAGAAGATTAAAGTCACTAAATGGACCTAATACAAGAGATTCTTTAGTTTTTCAACATTATTAACAATGATCTTTCCGCTTTTAATCTCGATGAGCTTTTCGGCTTTGAAGTCGCTGAGTGTGCGAATAAGCGATTCGGTGGCCGTACCCACATATTGAGCAATATCTTCTCTTGAGATTTCAATGGGGTTAGCCTGTTCTTTCAAGTTGAATTTAGCAACAATATCCACGAGTGCTCTTGCCACTCTTTTTCGAAGGGAGCTGTAGGCAAGGTTCAGCAGGCGCTCTTCTTTTTCCTTTACATTCTGGGTAATGATATGGATGAATTTAGAGGCGATGCTGATATCGCTGTAAACCATCTGAAGGAAATCGTCTTTAGGTATCTGCATGATCTCGGCATCTTCCAGTATCACTGCTGTATCGTCGTAATTCACATCTTCTATAAGTGCGGTATACCCAATGAAATCGCCGTTGGAATAAAGGTTGGTAATGTATTCTTTTCCATCTTCGTGGGAACGGAATCCTTTAACTTTTCCTTTCATGAGATAGTAAAGAAAGCGTGGGCGACGACCCTCCTGGTAAAGGGTTTGTTTTTTATAATAACTTTCAATTTCATATTGCTCGGAAAGTTTCTGTACAAGACCTGTGCTTCTAACATCTTTCAAAAACTGGGATAAGCCCTGTGGAGATGCGGTATACTGCTGTTCGAGAATTGCAGTTTTTTTCAATCTTGTTTCAACAGCATTCAGCAATTCGATATCCTCGAAGGGTTTGGTGATATAATCGTCGGCGCCCATTTCCATTCCTTTACGAAAATCGCCACGTTCTGTTTTGGCAGTGAGAAAGATGAAGGGAATATTTCGTGTATCGTTATTCTTGCGCAGAAGATGCAACACGCCATAGCCATCCAGTTCGGGCATCATGATATCACAAACAATAACCGCCGGCAGCTCTTTCATGGCAATTTCTACTCCCCGTTTTCCATTTTCTGCTGTTAAGGTTTTATATCCTGCCAGTTCAAGTATCTCCGAGGTATTTTCCCTGATATCGTTATTATCATCAATGACCAGAATCTTTCTATCCATACTATTTGTTTTTTACGGGAATTGTAAAAGTAATGGTTGTTCCTTTTCCAAGCTGACTATCTAAAGAAACATCTCCACCCAGCAAATCCAGGTATCTTTTTACGATGTGTAAACCAAGCCCGGTACCCTGGATGTTTATGGCATTCTGCCCCCGGAAAAATGAGGAAAACAAGTGTGTTTGGTCTTCTTTTGAAATTCCTATTCCCTGGTCCACCACACTTATTTCGGCAATGGTTTCATTCGTTCTGCTATAAACTGAAATGGTTTTGTCAGCATCTGAAAATTTTATGGCATTTGTAAGCAGGTTGATCACGATATTTCTTACCAGTTTTTTGTCACTCTCAACCAGCTGGGGCCCTTCATGGTGGTAGGCAACCTGCTGACCGGGTTTAACCAGCCCTTTCATTTCATCTATGGTTTCATTGATAAGATCCGGCAGATCGAATTCCATAAATGCTGCACCCACTTTACCTTCATCCAGTTTACCGAGGGAAAGAAAATCTTCAAGCAGGTCGTTCAGGTGTTTTACCGAATCTTTAATTTTTCGAATATGGCGATCGCGTTTATCCTGTTCTTCCGTACTGGTATACTTTCCAATAAGTGAAGCAGATGAAAGAACTGTGCTTAAAGGGGTTCTGAATTCATGAGATGCCATGGAAACAAAGCGGCTTTTTATTTCATTCAGCTGGCGTTCCTTATCGAGCGCTTCACTCAGTTCTTCCTGCGATTGTTCCAGTCTTTGCAGGGCTTCTTTCAGGATCACGGTCCTTTCTTCAACCTTAGCTTCCAGTTCTGCATTCAGCTGCCGCATTTCACTGGTTACTCTTTCCAGCTGGCGTTGTTGGGAAACCACGCTTTTTTCTATTTCCTTGCGGGGAGTGATATCAACAATAAAAGCAATTACAAAACGCTCGCTGTCATGCTGGTAGGTGCTAAGGCTCACTTCCACGGGAAAGGTTTGCCCGCCTTTTCTTTCGCCATGAAGGTCGCGACCATGGCCCATTACGCGGTTCTGTGGCTGTTCATAAAATCCATCGCGCAACTTAACATGTCCTTTTCGGTAAGCTGCAGGAATTAGAAGTTCGATCTTTTGTGCAAGCAGTTCATCTTTGTCATAACCAAACATGCGGCAGGCCGAAGGGTTTACAAGTACAATTTCTCCTTTACTATTGGTAACTACAAATCCTTCCGTTGCATTTTCAAAAAGCGAGGTAATGTGCGATTTATCCAATTCCATTCTTCTAACCAGTTTTTTAATATATAAAACTATGAAAGTGGCAATGAAAACCAGCAAGAGAAGAAAAATGTAGTTGGCCCAGTCTTCAAAACTGAGCGAATGATTGAAAATCCAGTGTACAATAATTATTACAGCACTTACCACACCGGCAATAGTGGTGGAAGAAACCTTGCTCACAAAAATGGAAAGAAAGATCACCACGAGCAGACCACTGAGAATAATGATATAATCCGGCAGCATAAAGCTTAGAACCAGGGTCCAGAAAAAGAATAAGCCTGCAATGAAACTTGCCTGGCCCTTTGAGATCTTTGGCAAAAGTTCAGCCACTGATTTTTTTCTAAATTTAATTAAACCTGCAGCAAGTTCTGTTCCATAGCAATTGCTTTAGGAAAGAGGATATTATTTTCCAGATGTTTATGTTGTACCAGGTCGTTATCCAGCTCGTGTAATTTTCTAAACATTACCTGGTGATTGGTACATGCGTTACCCGGGAATTCGTAATTATTTGTAAGGCGTCGCATTTCCTGAAGTAGATCTGCAATTACCGCATGCTGTTTTTCGAAAGTGTACAGGGGCTTTCCAAGTGTTTTTACAAAGAGGCTTCCATAAGTTTCACGCCTGCGGAAAGTATTGGCCATCTGTTTTATATAAGGAAATATTTCTTCTTCTTCCTCCCTGTTATGCTGAATTAAAACAGATGCAATTTCTGTAAACACAGCCAAAATATTTTCAAGTTCGGGATGTTGTTTTTTGTGGCTGTTCACAAAACTCAAAAGACCTGTTTCAATCAGTGGAAGGTTGGTGTAAAGGTAACTGTGATGGATATTTACAATATAGTCGATAAGGAATTCCATGCTCCAGGAAGAAAATTCAATAGTATTGGAAAGCCTGATATTTCGTGTAGCCTCTTCCAGTTCGAAAATTAAAGCAGAGGCATTTATATTTTTGATGGCACAAGCCTCCCTAAATGGAATCTTTCCACCGCAGCAATAGTTCAATCCGTGTTTTTTAAAAACATCGGCAGTGCGGTAATCGCTCACAACAATTTCCGCGATGGTTTTATCGATGTACTTATCTAACATTTTTCAAGATTAATAGTTTAATTCCAGGCTTGTGGTAATACTATGCATTAAAGAATGTTTATCATCTTTCATCAGGTCGTTGATAGTGGTATCCATAAGCATTTGTTGCAATTGAATTTTAATTTTTTCAATTTCTGCATGCATGGGACAAGGGTTTTCTGCATCACATTCTTTCCATTTAAGTACACATGTTTTAAAACATGCGATACCGTCGGTTATTTCAAGGATGTTCATTAAAGGAACAGCCAGGGAGTTTTCATTTAAACTAAATCCACCCATTGGGCCTTTAACAGATTTGAGCAGGTTTTCTTTCACCAGCTTCCTGAGAATCTTGCCTAAAAAATGCTTAGGCACTGCTAACCGGCCTGATATTTCTTCTACCTGAACATAGTGCTGCGCATCCTGCACCATCGCTATGTACAAAATGCCCCTTACGGCATATCCAAAGGATTTAGAAAATATCATAACAAAAGCAAATGTATTTTTCCTTATGCGCAGTATATATGATTAATGTCAGGTAAAATGCTTACGTTATTCAAGTTTTTATTTAGATTCAACCTGAGCAAACCAGAATTAAGGAGGATTAAGTTTCTTTACATCATGGAATTAACAAACAGGCTTTGGGCCCGACTGGGACTTCTGAATTTATTAATGGTAGCATTTCTTGGAATGATGCTTAGAACACGGTTTCTATTTTCCATTTCTTTTGTTGATTACCGGAATTTTCTGGCTGCGCATGGTGTATTTGCCATAAATGGCTGGGTAGCTTTTTCGCTGGCTGCCTTACTGGTGGGAAAACTGTTAGGCAGAACCCATTCCAGAACCTATAATATAATTCTCGTTTGCTGGTTTATTCTTTCCTGGCTCACTCTTGCAGGATTTTTATTTTTAGGACCTGCAGGCATTTCCTACATTTCAAACAGCCTGCTCATTTTGGTTCAGTATATTTTCAGTTTTGTTTTTATAAAAGATGTGCTTAAACGGGTACAAAATAAATCAACCCGGGTTTTAGCAGTTTCGGCAGCTATCAGTCTTATCCTGGCTTCGGCAGGAACAATATTGTTAGGGCTGATGTATGGTGCAGGAATATTCTTTAACGTTACCTACCGCGATGCGAGTTATACATTTTTGCATTTTCAATACAATGGGTTTTTCAGCCTGGGCATATTTGCTTTAATATGGCATCAGCTAATACTTAAGGGAGTTGTAATTAACCTGAAACTGAAAAGATTTACCTGGCTACTCAGCCTTTCAACGCTTCCCACATTGTTTCTTTCTTTCCTTTATCACGAAAAAATCGGGCTTTATATTCCTGCAATTTTGGGTGGATTCATGCTTGTGGGCTGCATTTATTATTTATTCAGCCAAAGGAAAAAATCATTTGGGGATATCATTTTCAGGGAAGCCTGGGCAAGGCATTTATTTCATATTGCCATGTTTTCGTTTTTAATAAAATTATTATTACAGTTGGGCACCCTCGTGCCATCACTGGGGCATGCTATATACAGCGATCGCCCTGTTATTATTGGGTTTTTACATCTTGTGTTCCTTGCATTTGCATCCTTTTATATCATTTCGGTTTATGCCGAAGAAGGTAAGCTGGGAAGAAGGTTTTTCAGAATTCCCATAGCGGTATTTGCTTTCGGGGTAATTTGTACAGAGCTCATTTTAATGATACAGGGGGTAGAAATTCTTTTCAGGTCTTACAATCAATTGTATAACTGGTTGCTATGGGTTGCCAGCATTTTACTTTTCCTGGGTGCCCTGTTGCTGCTGGTTTCCAGCTTTTTAAAATCAGGCATTAAAAAAAGGGCCGAAGCCCTTCATTAACTTATTTTACACCATCGTTATGTCGAAGATATTCCAGCACATGACGCGCGTCGTCGTCGGATAATCCCTGGTTTGGCATACGAACAAGACACTGTTCCAACATTCTTTGGGCTGCCGTATCTTTTTCAATCATTTCATCTGTATTGGTAACAAAATTCATGATCCATTCAGGAGTTCTTCTATTGGTTACACCTTCGAAGCCAGGACCTACAATTCTTTCATCGTTAAGCTTATGGCAAGACATACATTTCACTTCATAAATATTTTTTCCGTTTGACACCATTGACTGGTCAAGCGGATTGGTTAGTTCCACGTTCTGGAATTTTCCAATACCCTTGGGATCGGTTCCTTCTGTATTGGTTTCCGTAGTTTCTGTGGATGTTTCCCCGGTTTCAGTGGTCGTTTCATCGTTACAAGAGGTAAATATTGTGAAAGAACCTATCAATCCTACCAATAGTAAATGCCTTGTTTTCATAAATGCTTATTTAATGATTAATAATGCTAAAGTTATTCAAAATTTGTGCCCCTTCATAAAATTGTCTTAATTATCATGGCAATTATGAATGTGATAAAGATCATCTAAATCATTGATGGGTGTCACAGAAGTAAGAATGGGTGGCTAATAGTTTTGCCGAATAAAGGATATCAAGGTCTTTTTTAAAAACCTGAGATCCTTTCCAAAACTTAAATTTTAAAACCACTCACATGTCACTCCCATCAATTAAAACATTAACGATCCTTGCAGTTATCACCGCATTGGCCGGTTCGCTGTTTAGCTGCAAACCCAAAGGTGCTGAGGCCGCCATTACCGGATCATCAGGACAGGCTTTTGTTGCTCCCGGCAAGTATGATGAATTTTACAATGTAGTTTCCGGAGGTTTTAATGGCCAGATGAGTATATATGGTTTGCCTTCAGGCCGTATGTTCCGCATCATTCCTGTTTTTTCGCAGCATCCGGAAAATGGATATGGTTTCAGTGAAGAAACCAAGCCCATGTTAAACACTTCTCATGGTTTTGTTCCGTGGGACGACCTTCACCACATAGCTCTTTCTACAACCAAGGGTGAGCATGACGGACGCTGGGCTTTTGGAAATGCCAATAATACGCCCCGCATTGCCCGTGTAAGCATGTCGACATTTAAAACGGAGGAAATTATTGAGATCCCAAACAGTGCAGGTAATCACTCCTCTCCTTTTATTACCGAAAATACTGAATACGTTGTAGCCGGAACGAGGTTTTCTGTTCCATCGGACGGACAGAAAGATGTACCTATCAATACCTATAAAGAAAACTTTAAAGGAACCATCAGTTTTATTGCTGTTGACCAGCAAACCGGCAGAATGGGAATTGACTTCCAGGTTCTGTTGCCCGGCGTAAACTTTGACCTTGCACGCGCAGGAAAAGGAAAATCTAAAGACTGGTTTTTCTTCAGCTGCTATAATTCAGAAAAAGCCAATACACTTCTTGAAGTAAATGCTTCTGCCAAAGACAAGGATTTTATTATGGCAATAAACTGGAAGAAAGCCCAGGAATATGCCCGTGCAGGCAAGGCCAAAAAACAATCTGTTCGCTATGCGCATAATGTTTTTGATGAAGAAACCCATACTGCTACTTCTACCATTAAAACCGAAGTAATGGTACTGGATCCAAAGGATTGTCCTGATATGGTTTATTTTATTCCATGTCCCAAATCTCCCCACGGATGTGATACCGATCCTACAGGTGAATATATTGTAGGAAGCGGAAAGCTTGCCGCTATCATTCCGGTATTCTCATTTACTAAAATGCAAAAAGCCATCGCTGATAAAAACTATGATGGTAATTATGATGGCATTCCTGTGCTGAATTACGATGCAGTATTGCATGGTGAAGTGCAAAAGCCCGGTCTTGGTCCATTACATACCGAGTTTGACGGCAAAGGAAATGCTTACACTTCATTCTTTGTTTCTTCGGAAATTGTAAAGTGGGATATTAAAACACTAAAGGTGCTTGACCGTGTGCCTACCTATTATTCCATTGGTCACCTTTCAGTACCCGGCGGACCTACTGTAAAGCCTTATGGTAAATATGTTGTTGCCTATAACAAGATCACCAAAGATCGTTACCTGCCAACTGGTCCGGAACTTACACAAAGTGCACAGTTGTATGATATCAGCGGTGAAAAAATGAAACTGATACTTGATTTCCCCACTGTAGGTGAGCCTCACTATGCTGAGTCTATTCCTGCAGAACTGATAATGAAGAACAGTAAAAAGATCTATAAAATTGAAGAGAACAAACATCCATATGTTGCTAAAGGCGAAAAGGAAGCAAGAGTAGAGCGTAAAGGAAAAGAGGTACACGTGTACATGACTGCTATAAGGTCGCACTTAACTCCGGATAATATTGAAGGTGTTGAACTGGGAGATGATGTATACTTCCACGTTACCAACCTGGAACAGGATTGGGATGTACCACATGGTTTTGCTGTAAAGGGTGCCAACAATGCAGAAATCCTGGTGATGCCTGGTGAAACCCAAACATTGAAATGGACTCCGGACAGGGTTGGGATATTTCCTTTCTATTGCACCGATTTTTGCTCAGCCTTACACCAGGAAATGCAGGGATATTTAAGGGTGTCTCCGGCAGGAAGTAAAGTTCCTCTTGCCTTCAGCACCGGAACAAACCTTCCTGCAGCTTCCAAACCATCTGGCAATTCAACTTCACCAAATTAATAGCAGGAGGTGGTGAAAGCCACCTTCCTTAAAACATTTTTTATGAAAAAGTTATTCTTCCTCTCCATTGCATCCATAGTTATTATGTCGTGCAATGACGCTGAAAATACAACAGCAAATACATCAAATGATGTAGTTCTAACCGGGGGACAATCGGCGGTGCAGGATGATGAATCCCAAAAGGATGTTGTGAAAGTGGCCGCGGGTTCAGCTGATCACACCACTTTAGTTGCTGCTGTAAAACAGGCCGAACTGGTTGATGCATTGTCCAATGCCGGACCGTTCACCGTTTTTGCACCCACAAATGCAGCCTTTGAAAAACTGCCGGCAGGTACAGTTGAAAATCTGCTGAAGCCTGAAAACAAGGAAAAACTTCAGGACATATTACAGTACCATGTTTATGTAGGAAGTTTGAAAACAGATTATATGAACGATGGGCAAACCCTCAACCAGGTAAATGGGGGAAATATCACCATATCAAAAAATGCAGAAGGTAAGATTGTGCTGAATCAATCTGCCAACATCATTGCAAGTATACCTGCAGCTAATGGCATCATCCATGTAATTGATGCCGTATTGCTACCTGCACAATAATTTTTTCATTTATTCCTCAGCATCTTTCCCGCTTTTGCGGGGAAGATACCGGGGAGATAAGAAGAGAACATGAATAAGCTTAGTAAAACTTCGAGAATCATCCTGGCCATTGCCTCACTATCATTGATTGCAACCTATTTTTTGCCTGTATGGTTCATTTACCTTTTAGCACCTCAATATCCCGAAGGTTTAACCATGCAGATCTGGCTGAATAAACTTACAGGCGAAGTGGAAATCATCAATGGCTTGAACCATTATATTGGAATGAAGCATATTAGTGTTGAAATGTTTCCGGAATTTACCTACCTCGTTTACATATTAGGAGTATTCATTGTTTTTGGATTAGCTGTAGCCATTAGTGGTAATAAAAAACTGCTGGTAGGCTATATGACATTAACCGTGCTGGGTGCAGTTGCTGCCCTTTATGATTTTTACAGCTGGGGATATGATTATGGCCACAACCTGGATCCTACAGCCGCAATTCAAATTCCCGGTTTTAGTTACCAGCCTCCTGTGATTGGTCACAAAACACTATTAAATTTCGACGCTTACTCTTATCCCGACAGTGGCGGCTGGGTGGTGATTGTATCAAGCCTGGTATTTTTTGCAGTTTGGTTTTTTGAAAGAAGGAAAACGAAGCTTCAAATAAAAACAATTGCAAAAGAAAAAAGCATTGAGGCCACTCCGGCATTTACCAATGCCAGAATAACCGGCGAAACCATTGCACTCTGATCTTAAAAAAACCATTGAAAATTCCATTTCTCATATTGATCCTTATAATTCAACCGGCAATTTTATTTGCGGGAATTATTAAAGTTGGAAAACAGGAAGTTATTTCCACCCTTAGAAAGGGCATAGAGATTGCCCGGCCGGGCGATACCATTCTCTTACAAAAGGGAGTTTACAAAGAAGAGGAATTGATCATTGAAAAGTCAATTGTAATTATAGGAGTTGACAATCCCGTGCTGGATGGAGAAAACAAATACCAGATACTCACATTAACCGGGAATGGAATTATTATCAGAGGCATCAGCTTCAGGAATTCGGGCTATTCGTCAATGAATGACCTGGCTTCTATTGGAGTTATAAATGCCACCAACATCATTATTGAAAATAACACCATTACAGATGCCTATTTTGCCATGCACATTGCCAACGTTAGTTCGGGTATCATAAGGAATAATATTATAAAAGGAACGCCTAAAAACGAACAAACTTCAGGCAATGGAATTCATTTATGGAAATGTGAGAAAATGCTTGTTGAAGGAAATGTAATCAATGGGCACAGGGATGGAATTTATTTTGAATTTGTTACACATTCCATGGCAATAGAAAATTTGAGTTACGGGAATATCAGGTATGGACTACACTTTATGTTTTCGCATAATGACGCTTACCTTGAGAACACCTTTAAAAACAATGGTGCCGGCGTTGCGGTAATGTATTCAAAGCATGTACTCATGCAAAGAAATAATTTTGAAAAGAACTGGGGCGCCAATGCTTATGGCTTATTATTGAAAGAAATTTCGGACGGGCAGATCCTGGAAAACAATTTTTCGGGTAATACTGTTGGAATTTTTATGGAAAGCACCAACAGGATTGATATGCTGCTGAACCAGTTTGAAGATAATGGCTGGGCATTGAAAATACAGGCAAGTTGTGAAGACAATATTATTCACCACAACAATTTTGTTGGGAACAGTTTTGACGTTGCCACCAACAGCTCAAAATCATTCAACAGATTTTATAATAATTACTGGGATAAATACGAAGGATATAATATTGATCATGACGCTACCGGAGATGTGGCCTTTCATCCTGTAAGCATGTACTCCATGGTAATGGAGCAAAACCCGGATGCAGTGGTACTACTCAGGAGCTTTATGGTTTCGTTGCTGGATAAAGCAGAAAAAGCGTTACCCAGCATTACTCCCGAAAACATGAAGGACGAAGCACCTTTAATGAAACCATTAAAATTATGATCTCCATTAAAAAAATACAGAAGCATTTTAAAAAACTGGAGGCATTACACCAGGTGAATGCGGAACTCCATGCAGGCCAGGTGATATCCTTAATTGGTCCGAACGGATCGGGCAAGACCACTCTTATAAAATCAATTTTAGGACTGGTAAAACCCGACAGTGGCAACATTCTGTTTAACGGAGTTCCTATAAATAATAATGTGAATTATCGCAGCAGGATCGGTTATATGCCACAAATCGGGCGTTATCCCGATAATATGAAGATTGGGCAGTTATTTAACATGATTAAAAACCTTCGCGGCAAAGAACAGGTAATTGATGAAGAACTATACTACCAATTCGGGCTCGATAAAATTCTTGACAAAAGCATGCGCACACTTTCGGGCGGAACAAGACAAAAAGTAAGTGCGGCACTTGCTTTTATGTTCAATCCGGAAGTATTGATCCTTGATGAACCAACTGCAGGACTGGATCCTTTGTCGAGTGAAATTTTAAAAGATAAGGTGATTAAAGAAAAGGAAAAAGGAAAGCTCATTCTCATTACCTCCCATGTTTTAAGTGACCTTGAAGAAATTACCACCGACGTTATGTACCTGCAAGATGGGAAACTTATGTTCTTTAATCCACTTGAAAAACTTCAGCTGGAAACAGGTGAGATCAGGCTCGCCAGGATCATTTCTTTTTATATGAAACATGGTCTGCCTTCATCATTGAAAGTTGCTCATTTAAAAATTGCGGGTCATGCTTAAGATTTCGAAATATGTACTGTACGACATACTGCGTAATAAGGTAATGATAGCGTACACAATTTTTTTGTTTATAGTTTCAGTAAGTCTTTTTCAACTTGAAGACAATAGTGCCAAGGCCATGCTAAGCCTTTTAAATATTGTGTTGATCGTTGTTCCTTTGATAAGCCTCGTGTTCTCTACCATTCATTGGTACAATTCCTATGAGTTCATTGAGCTGATGCTCACACAACCCATTAGCCGCAAGAAAGTGATCTTAAGTGAATTTCTTGGGATCAGCTGTTCATTAATGACGGCATTTCTCATTGGAGTGGGCATTCCAATTATGATGTTCCACTTCAATGAAACGGGTGTGTCAATGATACTCGTTGGCATGCTACTAAGCCTGGTATTTACATCCATTGCTTTTCTTGCCTCCGTAAAATCAAAAGACAAGGCAAAAGGTATAGGGCTTGCACTGATGCTGTGGTTTTATTTTGCCCTGATATACGACGGACTTGTTTTGCTGATACTTTTTGGTTTCAGCGATTACCCTTTACAAACCATCACCCTTATACTATCAGGCCTTAATCCAATTGATCTGGGTCGCATTTATATTATGCTGAACATGGATATCAGTGCGCTGATGGGATATACAGGTGCCAGCATCAAAGATTTTTTGGGAAGTGGTACAGGAATCTTTTTTACCCTCATTACAATGCTGTTCTGGATTATGGCACCCTTGCTCCTCGCCATCAAATCGTTCAATAAAAAAGACCTCTAAAGTATATGGCAAGGTTTGTCATTTATGTATTGCTGATCGTTGGTTTTGCAACCTATAGCTTTATCATTTATACAAGTGCCACGGAATTCAAACATGCAAATACTGCTGTGGACACTGAAAAGATTAAAAAAGGAAAGTTGTTATACCAGCAATATAATTGCCAGGCCTGTCACCAGGTTTTTGGACTGGGAGGATATCTGGGCCCTGATCTTACACATGCCATTTCTGATCCGGCAAGAGGTGAAAATATGATAATTGCCATGTTGAAATCAGGAGGAAGCCGGATGCCTGACTTCAAACTAAAAGAAGAAGAAATAGATGCTTTAGTGAATTACCTCAAACATATTGATGCAGCAGCCAGCACTAATAAAAACTGATATTAAACCTGCACGTCAAAAATTTGCAGGTGATAGAGCCGCTTTTGCCATGGTGGTGCTTGCTATGGCTTACCTGGCAGCAGGATTATTATTCGGATTGCTGGGAGGTTTTCAATATATACTTCCGGAATTTTTAAAAGAGAAACTTGCTTTTCAAAAGATCAGGCCTTTGCATGTTTACCTCGCCATATCCTGGATCTTCACTGCAGCGCAAGGTGGCATTTACTATTACATTCAACGCATCCGCAACAGGGATCTTTGCTGGACAGCCGGAGCCTGGATACATTTTTACCTGCAACTGGTAACATCAGCCTTGATTGTTATGGCCTTTTTTGCAGGAAAATTCGGTGGCAGGGAATACCTCGAGTTTCCACCGGAATTAGGCGTGCTGGTGGCCGCATCCTGGATTCCATTTGCCATCAATTTTTTTGGGACACTGAAACCCAATTTAAAAACAGCCCCAGTTTATTATTTCAGCTGGACAACCGGAATCATATTTTTTTTTATAACATTATCGGAAAGTTATCTCTGGGTATTTGATCACTTTAATCAAAATATAATCCGAGATACCACGGTTCAATGGAAAGCACTGGGATCAATGGTAGGAAGCTGGAATATGCTTGTTTTTGGAACAACCATCTACCTCATGGAGAGGATGAACAAAGACTTCAGGGTCAGTCGCTCGAAAAGTGTTTTCTTTTTCTTTTTCCTGGGTTTTGCAAATTTGCTGTTTAACTGGGGACATCATACTTACGTTGTTCCCGCAGCACCATATGTAAAAAACATTGCCTACATCATTAGCATGACCGAACTTTTGATCTTTGGACAGATCATCTGGAAGTTCAGGCAATCCTATAAGCAGGCAAGATTAAATTTTAATAACCTATCATACAGGCTTATTTCATTTGCCGATATATGGATCTTCCTTAACCTTGGTGTTGCCATAGCATTGTCGGTTCCATCCATCAATCAATATACGCATGGAACACATATCACAGTGGCCCATGCTATGGGAACAACCATAGGCATTAACACCATGCTTTTATTTGCATCAGTATTTTATATGATCCGTTTGAAAAGAAAGGACGAGATCAAAAGCAGGTGGGCAAGCCGTGGAATTGTTATCACCAACATTTCTTTAATGATCTTTTGGACTTCTCTTATTGGAAGTGGGCTTTACAAGATCAGCGGGCAACTGGAACAAAAAACATTTGCAGCGATTATGAAAGGTTCCATTCCATTTTTTAAAATGTTTACGGCTTCGGGAGTATTTATTCTTTTAGGATTGTTTATGATGATCTTAGGAGCAGGGTATTTAATTTTTGCCGGAAGAAATCATTCGATGAAAGCAGGTCGCAACCTGGTTTTGGAAGAACGGTAGGAAAATATCTTTCGAACAGAAACAGAATAGAACATCAATAAAGATCCAACCGGAAGAAGGCAGGAAAAAATAAAGATTAATTCATTAAAGAAAGGTAAGGCCCACATAAATGCCGATCCCGTTGCCTGGGCAACCAGAAATAATTCAGTAATTATAAATCCCGTGAAAAATATTCTCACGCCCCATCTGCCTGTAATTTCTTTTTTTAAAACATTTTGAAGAATTGCAAAAACCGAAAAGGAAATTATTCCCAATAAAACCAGGTGAAGGTAGGCTATGATAAAGTTTCTTTGAGAAACTGCCAGCGATGCAACTAAGGGGAAGGCGCTTATAAGTTGAAGAAAAAGTTTGACACAAAATGCAACAAAAACAAATTTCCATATTGGATTAAACCGGCTGTGAATATTATTTTCTCTTAAAATCCGAATAAAAAACAGGATAGCAATCAATTGGATGAGGGCCCCTGAAAAACCAATTACATTCCATACCAGGTGAGGTTTATTCCAAAGCAGGGAAAGTGCAAAAGAAGGAACCACTGCCAGGTTCATTAATCTGAAAAATATTCCGGCTGCACCTTTTCTTTTTTTCTTCATGAATATTTGAAAGAAAACTGCCAATGCTAAAAAAACAAACAACCCGTTATACTGAAAATGCAGGAAAAAATAAATGGCATTATAATATTCCGGAGATCCTTTATAGCCCATAACTATAAGGGGGCCGGTAAGAAAAGGTCCAAGGGATGATAACACTC
>JAEZCV010000195.1 GCA_023429985.1 Bacteroidota bacterium
TCTAATGCAGTCATTTGATGTGTCGCTTTTTTTAAGTTATCAATTTGCTTTGGGTCTTGCTGCTTGTTGTCACTACAGGCAAACGCAAGTGTCAACATAAAAAGGGCAGATATAGTTTTGAAGTGTCTCAATATGCTTGCCTACAACGGTTACCGGCTTGGCGAAGATTGGGCATTAGAATTCCAATTGCCTGGCTTGGCCAGACCTGCGAAATTAGTTATTGGCCAAATTACTGCAGATGATTCATATTCTACAGCTGAAGGGCCATATTCTACAGCCCAATTTTTGCCAAGCCGATGTTACCTGCAGCCAAATAAATTAAGGGAATTTCACATCTACTTCTTTATTTATACGGATCCAATCTTTTTTGTCAATAGAGGTAGTATCAACGGTTGATACATTCCAAAATAATCCGGCAAATGGCCTAACTTCTACAATCCTTTTACCACCGTATCCTAAGGCTCCCACGTCATAGCGCTGTTCTCGGATTTGTCGGTTAGGATTGGTTCTGTATTCATATGCTATGTTAAATGTCGTCCATCTACCAAAGCCAATAGTAAATAGAAAATTAATCCAAATTAAATAAGTCAGAACTATCACCCCAATAGTAGCAAGAATTGTAAAAATCTTTCTGGTTTTGTTATGAGCTTTTTTTAATGTACCAAATAGCGTAAGTAAGATGGCTAAAGGAGTTGCAATTAAAATGAAATCGTAAAAGGTGTGGGCAATTCTATGGTCTTTGAATTCAATATTAATTTTTTGACCAAAAGTTACTGTCCACAAAAAAACACTAAGAATAAATAGTGAAATATAAAATACTATTCTGTATATATCTTTAAGCATGGTGGAACCTGGT
Organism: Bacteroidota bacterium; assembly: GCA_023429985.1. Classification (GTDB taxonomy): domain Bacteria; phylum Bacteroidota; class Bacteroidia; order Chitinophagales; family Chitinophagaceae; genus Flavisolibacter. Next base: position 857 of record JAEZCV010000195.1, read on the forward strand.
TGCAGGTAACAACCAGATACCTGTTGCCACACTGGGTGCCGTTCTCCGATATCACCTTGTGCCGGGCCGGGCTTTCTCATCCGATCTGATGAATGGTTCGCTCAGCATGCTAGCCGGTGGAAATGCCACAGTTGGACTGGCAGATGGAATGGGTGGTGGACCAACCATTACAGGATCCGGTAATGCAGGCAGCAAGTCCAATATAGTTAAAGCAAACATGGTAGTGCGCAACGGCGTGGTACACGTGATTGACCGCGTGTTGCTTCCTTAAAACCCAGTACGTTCATTTGAGTAATTTAATTCCCATAAAAAATTAATTACTCTTACCGAACATTTAAATGAAGGAAAGTACTGCTGACTCAATTTTCTTCATACGATTTTTACATAATTTGATCCCGGTCGGGGTGGTGCTGAATTCATCATCCTACCGGGATTCATATTTCATTTCACTTCTGATAGCAGCTACCGCTTCACCAGTTTCACTACCTTGCTTCCCTCCCTGCTTTGAATGTTCAAAACATAAATACCCGCCAACAAATCAACCGGAAAATCCAACAAAGTAGAAGCATTGATTCTTTTATAATCTTTTCTCATCAATATCCTTCCTGTTATATCGGTAAGCGTAAGCTTTACATCATTCAATACAATTCCCGCAGCTAATATCAACCGATCATGAAAAGGATTAGGATACACATCAACGCCATCCAATTCTTCTATTCCCGGTAAAGAAGTGATGATATTATTAATAGTATATCTGGAATAAACAGGGTAGTGGTCACTGGTAGTAGCATCATAATGAACTACCAGCGAAGCAACATCCGTTCTTACGCTCGCCGATTGAACAATGTATCCCAATGCCACCTCATTAGATATAACATGATTATCTACAAGATTGGGATAATTGGTCATGGATGATTGTCCGGCTAATGCAAGCGGCAAAGTAATGGACCTGTAATGATCTTCATCAACAGAATCTTTTATAATTGGATCGTAGGAAGAAATATCAGAAGGACATGCATTGCAAATGGTTTCATCTAAAGCATCATTAAAATCACCCAAAATAATTACTGCCTGGTCGTGAAAGTAGGTATCAAGGGTATCTTTCAATTCCTCTGCACCGGCCTTTCTTCTTTCATAATCCGAAATGGAACTTCCTGCCTTACCATGAAGCAATACAAAATGCATGGTTTTGGTTGAGCCATTCATACTCACATCTGCCGTCATTAGAAAAGGAAATCTTCCGGAGGCAAAATTATAATAAGCAGTTGCACTGCTGCGCATCATGCCACGGGCACGCACATTCGAAAATATATTTTTGTTGAAAACAAAGGCCATCTTCTGGCAGTTAAGCCAGCTGTTTCCTGTTCCCGTAGTATTTCCGCTGCAATAAGGTGATATAACAAAATCAAATTGTCCTAATGAATCCGTTACCCTTCTCAGCCTGTTGGTATCAATAATTTCTGTAAGTCCGTAAATGTCGGCATCCAATGCACGCATAATTTTTTTTACATTGGCCTCCTGTAAATTATCATCGGGAGGGTAATTCACCGTATGTCCAAACCATTCAATATTCCATGAAACCACTTCCAGGGACTGGGGATTGCCCTGGGTTTCCCCGGCATTTAAAAACATCATTGCCGCAATTAGCATCAATAGCCTCTGCATCACTAAAAGATTTATACTTCCGAAGGTTTCATATCCATCACTTTCAGTTGAAGCGTGGTATTTCCATTCCATTCGTTTTCTTCGATCTTAAAAACGATATCAACAGGAATTCTTTTTTGTAAAAGTTCCAGCTTATCAGCCATATTAAATCCAATGCCGCATAACCTTATTCCAGCCTGTTCAAGATCCACTTTCAGGTGTACATCTTTCACCAGTTTACTTCTTCCCGTATCCATTACTTTTCTTGCAACAAAGGTTGGACAAAGATTGTCGGGACCAAAAGGCTGCATCTGGCAAATGATATCGTAAAAAGATCTTTTTATATCAGCAAATCTTATTTCAGCATCAATAACAATTTCAGGAATTAGATGATCGGGCTGAATGCTGGCACTCACCACTTCTTCAAACTTCTTGCAAAAAGCATCCACTTTATCGGCTTCCAATGTCATACCCGCGGCATAAAAATGTCCGCCATAACCCAGCAACAGATCGCGGCACTGGTGAATAGCTTCATAAACATTAAAACCTGAAACACTTCTTGCCGATCCCGCCACGTAATCGCCACTTTGTGTAAGAACAATGGTAGGACGGTAATAATGATCTATCAATCTTGATGCAACAATTCCTACAACACCCTTATGCCAGTGCGGCTGAAAGAGAACGGTGCTTTTTCTTGAAATCATTATAGCATCACCTTTAATTAAAGCAAGTGCTTCCTCGGTGATACTGCTATCAGCCTCACGGCGACTGGTATTATCGGTATGTAATAATTCTGCACATTTTAATGCTTCTTCATAAGAAGCAGCAACAAACATGTCAACCGCTTTTTTTCCTTCATCCATTCTTCCGGCGGCATTCACCCTTGGTGCAATTAAAAACACCAGGTTATTTACCTGCAGTGTGCCCTGGAACTTACTCAGATCAGATAAAGCTTTAATGCCGAAATTGGGATTGGTGTTGGCTTTTTTAAGGCCATAAAAAGTGAGTATGCGGTTTTCGCCCGTCATGGGAACAATATCGGCAGCAATGGCAGTTGCCACAAGGTCGAGATAATCATAAGCCACCTCCGGTGGAAGGTGCATAGTGGAACATAATGCAGAAATCAGCTTAAATCCAACACCACATCCACAAAGATCTTTATAGGGATAATTACAATCTTTTTGTTTGGGATTTAAAATAGCCGTTGCTGCCGGAAGTTCATCGTCGGGAAGATGGTGGTCGCAAACAATAAAATCAATTCCCAATGATTTGGCGTAAGAAATAAGTTCCACCGATTTAATTCCGCAGTCGAGCGCGATAATTAAGGTCTGGCCATTTTCTTTAGCATGATCAATACCTGCCTGGCTTACACCATAACCTTCGCGGTATCTGTGAGGTATATAAAATTCTGTTTCCGGGTGATGTTTTTTCAGGAACTGGTACATAATGGCCACCGAGGTGGTTCCGTCAACATCATAATCACCAAATACAAGGATTTTTTCTTTTGATTGAAAGGCAGAGAGAATTCGTTGAACTGCTTTATCCATATCCTTCATTAAAAAAGGATCATGGAGTTGGGCAGGATCGGGGCGAAAGAAGTTTTTGGCTTCTTCATAATTATTAATACCTCTCTGGGCAAGGATATTACAAATTACCGGATGAATTTTAAGCGATTTAAAAAGAAGTGCGGTCTTTTCCTTATCCTCGGCAATCACTCTCCATCTTTTAATAACACTCATATCAGTATTTACGGTCGGTTACAAAATTCACAAGATCCTCGAATTCCTTTCTTACCGGAGAATCGGGGAATTCGGAAAGCAGTTGCAAAGCTTGTTCTTTATAATCATTCATTTTGTTAATGCTATACGCGATTCCTCCGGTTTTTTCCACAATATCAATGATGTATTTCACCCTGGATTTACGGGTATTTTCATTTTTTATGATGTAGATGATCTCTTTGCGTGTTTTTTTATCGGTATTATTTAAGGTATAAATAAGAGGAAGGGTGAGTTTTTTCTCTTTGATATCATTGCCGGTGGGTTTGCCTACATCGCCCGAAGCATAGTCGAACAGGTCGTCCTTGATTTGGAAAGCTATGCCCACCTTTTCGCCAAACTCCATCATTTTGCGGGCGGTTGCTTCGTTTGCTGAAGTTGACCAGGCCCCGGCACCACAGGCCGATGAGAGGAGGGAAGCGGTTTTGTTTCGTATGATCTCAAAATAAATATCCTCATCGAGGTTAAGTGAACGAGACTTTTCCATTTGCAGCAGTTCGCCTTCGCTCATCTTTCTTACTGCGTCGGAAAGTATCTGTAAAATGCGGAAGTCGTTGTTATCGAGGCTAAGCAGGAGACCTTTGGCCAGTAAATAATCTCCAACGAGCACGGACACCTTATTTTTCCAAAGCGCATAAACTGAGAAAAAACCTCTACGTTCGGGAGAATCATCAACCACATCATCGTGCACCAGGGTGGCAGTATGTAGTAATTCTACGAGTGATGCTGCCCGGTAAGTTGATTCATTTACCTCACCGCAAAGTTTGGCAGAAAGAAAAACAAACATGGGCCGGAGCTGTTTTCCCTTTCTTTTTACTATGTAGCGCATGATGCGGTCGAGCATGCCTACATTGCTTTTTGCTGCATCCTTGAACTTTTCTTCAAAGATCTTTAACTCATTGTCTATCAGTTTAACGGGTAGCTGCATTCGTAAATGTGGGCGGAAAGTTACGAAGGCTTTTCTATTAATTTCCGATATGGTATAAGAATTGCACGAGGTGGAACAGGCAAAAACATAGGTTATTTACAGCCAAATACAGTTTATTAAAATTTAAAGTTTGGTAATTGTACTCCAATTTATATTTTTGCCAACGATTAGGACATTGTTTTTAAAATTTAATCAATAGTTATGGCAAGCAAAAAGTACTCTTTTTTGGCTGGATTATTCTGCCTTGTGGCTTCGTCCGTAATGGCTCAGACCACTACGACAGGCACTACCAGGGTTGGAATTACCTCCGGCTACGACGTTTCAGACTCATCCGTTATTCCTGCTAGAAGAATGCCTCAGCACACTGAATTCATGAATGCAACCTACAATTTCCCTGCAAAACCCAGAAATATGTGGGAAATTGGTATTAAAGGTGGTTCACTGACTGTAAATGGTGATGTTGATGGTAAATTCTTTTCACCTGCAGGTGCAATTCATGTTAGAAAGGCTTTAGGTTATTTGGTTTCTTTACGTTTACAGTACATGTATGGTGTAGCAAAAGGTTTGAACTGGAGACCATCTACATCTTACCAGGGTCAGGGTAACAACCCATGGCATAACCTGGGTTATGGTGGCGCTCCTGTTTACTATAACTTTAAAACTAACATCCAGGATCTTTCACTGGAAGCTATCTTCAATTTGAACAACATCCGTTTTCACAAATCTGAAGTTAAGTTCAATGTATATGCTTTTGCAGGATTAGGTGCTTCTATTTACAACACCCGTATCAATGCATTGAACGGAACACAGTTGTACACTTTTGCAAATGCTAATGCCATTGAAAAAACATGGGCTAACAGGAAAGATATTAAAGATGCTGTTGAGAATGAACTTGATGATGACTACGAAACGCGTGCTGAAGACAATGGACCTACTCGTCCAAAACTTTTTGGTAACTCATTCCGCCCGGTAGGTCATATCGGTGGTGGTGTTGCTTATAAATTAAGCAATCGCCTGAATATCGCGCTTGAAAATCGCCTGACTATTACAAAAGATGATCTTTATGATGGTCAAAGATGGGCTGAACAAGGCGACCTTACCAGGGATTATGATACATATAATTTCCTTTCTCTTGGTTTGAATATCAACCTGGGTGCAAATTCTGTTCAACCTTTGTGGTGGCTGAATCCATTGGATTATGCTTATGCAGAACTGCGCAATCCAAAGTTGATGAACATTCCTCCTCCGGTTCTTCCTGATTCTGATGGTGATGGTGTTACTGATCAATTCGACCAGGAGCAAACTCCGGAAGGTTGCCCTGTTGACACACATGGTGTGAGCTTAGATACAGATGGTGACGGCGTTCCAGATTGCCGCGATAAAGAAAAAGTTACGCCAACAATTTGTCAGCCGGTTGATGCAGACGGTGTGGGTAATTGTCCTTGTCCTGGCCCTGAGTGCGGATTAGTTGGACCTGGCGGAAACGATTGTGCTACGCAACTGGGTGCCTTACCAAGTGTAACTTATACCGGTAACTCAATCGTTCTTTCCAATGATGCTAAAGGTCTGCTGGCTTCAGTAGCTGCCCGCATGCGTCAGAACCCAGAGTGTAATGTTGTTGTAACAGGTTATTGCGCTTCAAGCAAGCCTCAGCAGCAGAGAAGCTATGACAGGGTGAATGCCATCATTAACTACCTGGTAGAAAGTGAAGGTATCAGCGCTGAGCGTTTCTTCTGGAACTATGGCCAGGAAGGTGGCGATTGTAACACAGTTGACCTGCGTGCAGCGTCAAATGATGAGCAAGGCCAGAGAGGTATTCCTCGCAGATAATTCTCGATTTTTAAATAATAAGAGGCTCTCCGTTTGGGGAGCCTTTTTTTTGGTTTAGGCGTTTAGCCGTTTAGTTGTTGAGGGTTTGTCTGTCGACTAAACGCCTAAACGCCTAAACGCCTAAACGCCTAAACGCCTAAACGTCTAAACCTACATTAGCTAATAATTAACTACCCCATCCTTCCCAATTCCCTTTATTTCTGGAATATTTGCCTAAACTGTTTAACTTTGCCAGCCTTTATGAAATTTTCCGGTATTTTAATTCTTTCACTCGTGCTTTTAAGCTGTGGCGGGTTCAATAAGGTCATGAAAAGCACCGATAATGAATACAAGCTGCGCATGGCTGAACAATATTTTGCCAAAGGCAAGTATCTATACGCCCAGCAATTATACGAGGTGGTTATGCCTTTTTACCGTGGTACACCGGAGTTTGAGAATATTTATTATAAATACGCATATACAGCTTACCACCAGCGCGATTATTTTAATGCTGAAAACCTTTTTAAAACCTTTTTGGAAATTTATCCTAACAGCGATAAAGCCGAAGAAGTGGATTTTATGAGAGGTTATACTTATTTTAAACAATCGCCAAAACCCGAACTGGACCAGACCAATACCATTAAGGCTATGGGTTATATGCAAACCTTTATTAATACCCATCCCGGTTCGCCCAGGAATAAGGAAGCTATGGAGATCATAGAGATCTGTCGCCGAAAGCTGGAAACCAAAGAATTCATTTCAGCCCAGCTGTATTATGATATCAGCCAGTTCAGGGCTGCTGCCGTTTCTTTTAATACCCTTCTCAATTCTTACCCCGATTCCGAAAAGGCAGATTCTTATAAGATGATGGCAATTAAGTCTTATTTTCGTTTTGCGGAACTAAGCATTGATGAAAAGAAGGTGGAAAGATTTGAACAGGTTATTGAAGAATGTCGTGAGTTCCTCGACCGTTTTCCCGAAAGCCCTCACGCGAAAGAGGTGCAGAACTATATATCCCAATCTCAAAACATCTTAAAATTATATACGAATGAGCCTGTTAAGACGTCAACTTAGTACAAGTACATCCAACAACATCGAAACCCGGGATGTAAATGAACTGAAAATGAAGACCGGTAATTTGTACGAGTCAATTTCCATTATAGGCAGAAGAGCCAACCAGATCAATATTTCCGTTAAGGAAGAATTGCATAACAAACTGGAAGAATTTGCCAGTCATACCGATTCACTGGAAGAAATTCACGAAAACAAAGAGCAGATCGAGATCTCAAGGGCTTATGAAAAAATGCCTAACCCTGCTTTGCTGGCCACCCAGGAATTTAATGAAGGAAAGATCTATTATCGCAAAAACGAAGATGATCTGTTTCAATAAAGAATAATTGAAATTTTTAAAAGCGAGGCTTCGGACTCGCTTTTGTTTTTTATACCTTGTTGCTATTAATTTAACTTCATGCTGAGCGGTAAAAAAATATTGATCGCCATCACGGGAAGCATTGCGGCTTATAAAATGCCCCTTCTTATCCGGCTTCTGGTTAAGGAAGGAGCTGAGGTAAAACTGATCATGACGCCTGCTGCCAAAGATTTCGTGGCGCCGCTAACCTTATCTACCCTTTCTAAAAACCCGGTTCTTTCCGAGTTATTTGATGAAAACACCTGGGCTAACCATGTTATGCTGGGGCGCTGGGCCGACCTTTTTTTAATTGCTCCTTTAAGCTGTAACAGTTTATCAAAAATGGCAACCGGTTTATGCGATAACCTTTTTATGGCCACATATTTATCGGCTACCTGCCCGGTTATGGCCGCCCCTGCCATGGATGAAGATATGTGGCACCACGCTACCACAAAGAAAAACCTCGAGATGATTCAGGAAAATGGTTGCTCTCTGCTGCCGGTGGGCTATGGCGAGCTGGCAAGTGGGGTAACCGGTGAAGGAAGAATGGCTGAACCTGAAGCAATTATGGAGGCGATCGCCTTGTTTTTTGAAAAAAAAAGCCAACTGAAAGGTAAAAAAGTACTGGTTACTGCCGGTCCTACATACGAAGCCATTGACCCTGTGCGTTTTATCGGCAACCATTCTTCCGGAAAAATGGGTTATGCCCTGGCCCGGGAATTTGCTTCCCGTGGCGCCGAAGTTAGCCTGGTGAGTGGCCCTGTGGCTATTAAACCGCCTAAAGGGGAAATCAGGCTGGAAAAAGTGGTTTCCGCCGAAGAAATGTATAATGCCTGCATAAATAAAGCAGCAAACTATAATATAGCAGTAATGGCTGCAGCCGTTGCCGACTATTCGCCGTCTGAAGTGGCAGCGCAGAAGATCAAGAAGGGTGAGGGAGAATTGAATATGGTACTGAAGAAAACCAAGGACATACTGGCTGCATTAGGAAAGGAGAAGAAGCCGGGACAGGTTTTAGTTGGGTTTGCACTGGAAACAGAAAATGAAGAAACCAATGCCCGGAAAAAGCTGGGTGAGAAAAATGCGGATATGATCGTTATGAATTCTCTGAGGGATGAAGGGGCAGGTTTTGGAACAGATACCAACAAGGCAACGTTATTTTTTAAAGATGGACGTCAGAAAGAATCAGCGCTTATTTCAAAGGAGCAACTGGCTGAAGAAATTGTTGATGCCATCATAGATTTATTATAATGAGAATATTTTTTGTTGTTATTGCTTTATGCTGTACCCAGGTTTTAGGTGCACAGGAATTGCAGGCCCGTTTTACGGTAATTGCCAACAGGGTGAGTTCGCAGGTTGATAAAAAGATCTTTCAAACTCTTCAATCTTCCATCAACACTTTCATCAACAACCGGAAATGGACAAACGATAATTTCCAGCCGCAGGAAAAGATCAAGTGTAACTTCCTGCTCACCATCAATGAGGACCTTGGATCCAATATTTTCAAAGCAACATTAATGGTGCAGGCAGCCAGGCCGGTTTACAATTCAATTTACGAGTCGCCTTTAATAAATTACCAGGACCAGGATGTGGTGTTTAAATATGTTGAATTTCAACCCATAGAATTCAATGAAAACCGCGTGCAGGGGAACGATCCGCTGGCAGCTAATCTTACAGCTTTGATGGCTTACTATATCAACATCATTCTGGGTTTGGATTACGATTCGTTTGCACCAAGGGGTGGCGACCCATATTTTCAAAAAGCACAATACATAGTGAACAATGCACCTGAAGCCGGACAAATTACCGGGTGGAAGGCCTTTGACGGTATGCGTAACCGTTATAAGCTGGTGGAAGGACTTGTGGACAGCAGGTATACACTGGTGCATGATGCCATTTACGCATATTACAGGAGTGGACTCGACCAGTTTTATGAAAATGAAAAATCGGGTCGCGTGGGTATATTAACTGCATTGAATTATTTGAATACCGTTAATATTGAAAATCCTAACAGTATGATTATACAGGTATTCTTCCAGGGCAAAAGCAGTGAGCTTGTAAAGGTTTTCAGTAAAGCCGACCAAAACATGAAAGTGCAGGCCAGGGAAATACTTTCAAGGCTTGACATCACGAATGTAAATGCGTATAAAGAACTTCGATGAAGGTTGTTGTAATATTATTCACTCTTTTCACCATGGCTTCCTGCGGCGATGATAAGGTTCCGGCAGATATTATTGAACCGACCAAAATGGAAAATGTATTATGGGATATGCTGAGGGCTGAAGAAATGGCCCAGCTCCAATTTATTAAGGATTCTACTATTGCAGCATTTCACCGCCATTCTGCCGCCTACGACAGGGTTTTTAAGGAACATGATATCACAAAGGAAGAATTTCAGCAAAGCTTTAAATTTTACCAGGGCAGGCCAGATCTACTCAAACCCATCTTTGAATCCCTTCATGCCCGTTCTGAAAAAATCATCAGCGACCCAAATAGCAACTGATCTTGTTGCTGCTATCCTTATTTTTGAATCTAATTGCTGAATATGAATAAGGTTTATCAAAATGCCGCTGAGGCCATCAGCGATATTAAAGATGGGGCAACCATCATGCTGGGAGGCTTTGGACTTTGCGGAATTCCCGAAAAATCAATTGAAGCTTTGGTGAAAAAAGGCGTGAAACAACTTACCTGCATTTCAAACAATGCAGGTGTGGATGATTTTGGATTAGGCCTTTTGTTACAAACAAGGCAGATAAAAAAGATGATGGCTTCTTATGTAGGTGAGAATTCTGAATTTGAAAGACAATTATTAAGTGGTGAACTAGAGGTTGACCTTGTTCCCCAGGGAACCCTGGCCACGCGAATACAGATGGCCGGTATGGGCATCCCTGCTTTCTTTACACCTGCAGGATATGGAACAGAAATAGGAGAAGGGAAAGAGGTGCGTGAGTTCAACGGGAAGAATCATTTAATGGAAGAAGCCTTATACGCCGATTTTGCAATTGTAAAAGCCTGGAAAGGCGATAAGTATGGTAACCTGGTTTTTCGCAAGACCACGCGAAATTTTTCCACATCAATGGCTAAGGCAGGGAACATTACTATTGCCGAAGTGGAAGAACTGGTAGAACCCGGAGAACTGGATCCGGATGCCATTCATGTTGCAGGTGTGTATGTACACCGCATCTTCCAGGGAAATAATTATGAAAAAAGAATTGAAAGGAAAACAGTGAAGTTGTGAATGGTGAATGGTGAGTGGTGAGTAGTGAGTAGTGAGTTCTCTATTATTCAACCATTATTCAACAACTATTCAACAACAGTTCAACAACCATTCAACAACCGTTCAACAACTATTCAACAACCATTCAACCATTATTCAACAACTAAACAACTAAACCCTCACCCCAAAACATCTCCAATGGCACTCGACAAATACGGCATCGCAAAAAGAATTGCGCAGGAATTAAAAGATGGAATGTATGTAAACCTTGGAATAGGTATTCCCACCCTGGTTGCCAATTACATTCCTGAAGGAATGTTCATTATGTTGCAAAGTGAAAACGGCATGCTTGGTATGGGACCCTATCCAACCGAGCAGGAAATGGATGCTGATCTTATTAATGCAGGAAAAGAAACTGTAACCTTATTGCCAGGTGGTGTGTTTTTCGACAGTGCTGAAAGCTTTGGGATGATAAGAGCAGGAAAGATAGACCTTACCGTTTTAGGTGCTATGGAAGTGAGTGAAACAGGTGATATTGCCAACTGGAAAATTCCCGGTAAAATGGTAAAGGGAATGGGAGGTGCCATGGATCTTGTTGCCAGCGCCAGAAATATAATCGTTGCCATGATGCATACCAATCCAAAAGGAGCATCTAAACTGCTTCCTCAGTGCAGTCTGCCTTTGACAGGTGTTGGTTGCGTAAAAAAGATCGTAACCGAGTTAGCCGTACTTGATGTTACTCCCGAGGGATTTAAATTAATTGAAAGAGCGCCGGGTGTGAGTGTTGAAGAGATCAGATCGAAAACAGCAGGAAAGCTGGTGATAGAGGGAGAGGTGGGTGAGATGGAGATATAGTGAATGGTGAATGGTGAATGGTGAATGGTGAATGGTGAGTAGTTTTTTATTGACCATTCACCATTCACTACCTTACCAACATGAGGGCAGCTTCATAATAAAATATTGTCATAGCGTACAATAGGGAACGGATTAGGTTTATTCAACCAGGGTATAGATTTTATTACTTCCGCTGCCCAGTTGGTAGATCTTAATAATATGCAGGACAACGCATTTGCCTTGCTGCTCTTCCGTTAGGTGAGTTCCAGTCATTCAGTCTCCATCCACAACGTATGATCGTTGAAAAGAAAGAGTCATTTTGACTTGGATTACCTCTTTGTTCTCCTGAAGTTGGAACCCTTGATACGGAACCACCAGGTTTGAAGTTTTCACGGAAATACAACTGGTTGGCCATTGCTGCCTGTGAGGGATCCAGATATTGTGAAAATAAATTGTTATCTATATAAGTAGTACTTACATCGTCAACATAATCTGTAAACGATTTGCGGTGCATTACTTCAAGTCCAACATAAAAGTTTTCTTTGAAATAATATTTAAAACCTGCTCCTAAAGGAATTTCCATTGAAATCAGGCTGTAAGGTTTTCTTTCCGGATATTCCGCCATTCCCTGTCCTTCAGTTGCCAGGGGCTTAAGATCAACCCACTCCGAAGATCCATTTGGATGGAAGAACTGACCTTGTGGATTGAATTTAAAGGCTCCAATTCCAATTACACCATAAGGTCTTAATTTTCCCTGTAAGCCATCATATCTTTCAAAGAATACAGTTGGATAAATTTCAACTGCAGCATATGCTTCCAATAATGGTGAACGGAAATTAAGGTTACGGTTTTTGCGGTAATCTTCAGCACCACCCTGACTTCTGATAAGGCTGTCATAACCTTCCAGCTTACCATGATTAATAGCTAAACGGAAACCCAGCCATTCGGCAGGATAAATGTTTACGTAAGCACCTTTTACCAGGTTTGTTGTAGGAAGATTTACATCTTTCAGGAATCTTTTACCAACGCCGGAGTTTCCACCCAGGTCGCCAAGAAAGAAAATTGGTCCAAGTCCAATTCCAATTTCTACTTTACCATTTCCGGTTAAAATAGACTGTGAATTTGAAGGAATTGTAAGGGCAAGAGCGAAGATGAGTACTAATGTACGTACGCCAGGTACAAATGTTCTCATAGAATTTGGTTTTGGTTTTAATTAGGAATGGATTAACAACACGAAAGTATATCCGGAAAATTTAATGTACAAGTGCTGCGTAAAAAAAAGCGCAAAATCGCGTTGAACTACCTCGTAAAACTACGTTATACCGTTAGCGTCATATAAATATGTTCAATACCGTCTTCTAAGTAAATATCACTAATGCGCCGGAAGCCCAAAGATTCATAAAAGCGTTGCAGGTACAACTGTGCTCCAATTTTAATGGGCTTTTCACCAAATAATTTTTTTGTATGTTGAATGGATTGCTGCATCAGTTCTACACCCAAACCCTTCTTCCTGAATTTTGGAGAAGTAACTACCCTGCCAATTGATGGTTCGGCATAAATTAAACCCGGTGGAACCAGGCGTGTATAGGCAGCCAGGTCATTATTTATATAACCGCATAAATGATAAGATCCCTGGTCCTTGTTATCTGCATCCTGGAAAACGCATTGCTGCTCCACTACAAAAACTTCCATTCGCAATTGAAGAATACTGTAAACTTCCTGGCCAGAAAGTTCTTCAAAGGTTTTTAATTTCCAGATGATTTCCATACTACCTGCTTACTGTGGGTGTTATAGGCAGACTTTCATTACCGGTTTCATTTACCGATTGCACCGCAAAGAAATAATTATCCTTTGAATATGGAAGTTCCATTGTATTGGCTTCGGTATAAAATTTCATTTGCCAAACCGGTGCGCTGGTTGCTCGCATCAATATATAATATCCTTTTACTTTGCCTGTAGCTGGTGCAGACCAGCGTAATGTTGTTGTATTTGTAAGCTTGCTTACATCTATTTTCACGTCGCGTGGTGAAGGAGCCGATCGTGCCAGGTTGGCAAGTGTTGCCAGGTTTACCGCTGTATTTTTTCTCAGGTATTCAAAATCCATGAATTCTATCTTATCGCCATATTCCACTCCGTTTTCAACTCGGAGATCCTGGTGCTGCTGATTGAAGTTCTCATTCATCTCTGTTAAGCGAACCGCGGCAAATTTTCTTTGAACGAATGGTGTGTGATCACCTCCTCTTAAAAAACGATCATTCCTGTAAATCAACACTAATTCAAGATGATCGACATATCTTTCTCCTGTTTCTTTAACATAACGTGCGAGTTGCCTTGCCGCTCCATCATTTTCCAGTCCCAATGCCCTGATGTTCAAAGCTGTTCTTCCCGTGTCCTGTACAGAAAATGCTTCGCTGAAAATTCTTAGCTGTGTATTGTTGATGATGCGTGTATCATGACTGTTATTGCTTCCCATGATATCGTTATTCAGCAAAGCTTCAATATTCCAGTTTTCACGCTTTGCTTTTTCGGCAAGGAAATTAGCGCCCAGCAATCCCTGTTCTTCTCCGCTGAAGGCAACAAAAATAATAGTGGCGGGAAAAGTTCGCTTACTCATTATGCGTGCACTTTCAATTAATGCGGCAACACCACTTCCATCATCATTGGCACCCGGTGCTTCGGAACTGCGGTTCATAATATCAGATACCCTGCTGTCGAGATGACCGCTGATCATAAATATCCTGTCGTCGTTGGGATCTGTTCCTTTCAATATGCCCATTGCATTTCCAAGATTTGTTGAAACATCCACTCTTCTTCCATCAGGTCTTAATGTAATGGTATCAACAAAAGCGGTCATTCTTCCATAACTGTTTCTTCCGAATTCACGGAACTTTTGTACAACCCATTCTCGTGCACCGCCAATGCCGCGGGTTTTTTCTGTGGTTGAACTTAAGGTATGCCTGGTGTAAAAGCTGGTTAATTTTTGAATGTAGGAATAAAGACTGTCGGCATTTACTTCCTTAACCATTTCTTCTATTGCAGCATCGCGCTGAATAATCGTTTGGGCATACAGGTTATTTGCCAAAATTGTTATTATAGCCAGCAGGTAAATATGCTTCATAAGCGTTGTTTAATAATTATATTTTTCTTTCCAGAGATTCTTTAAAAACCTTCTCAATTCATCTTCCCGCGGGTTACTTCCCGGATCATAGAACTTCTTTCCTTCAATTTCGGAAGGTAAGAACTCCTCCCTGGTAAAATTTCCTTCATAACTATGCGCGTATTTATATCCTTTGCCATATCCCATCTTTTTCATTAGCCCGGTTGGCGCATTTCGAATGTGCAGCGGCACAGGTAGATCGCCCTCTTTTTGAACAGTGGAAATGGCTTCTTCAATGGCCATATAAGATGCATTGCTTTTATGAGAAGAAGCAAGGTAGGTGGCACATTGAGCAAGTATAATCCTGGATTCGGGGTATCCAATTTTGTTTACAGCTTCAAAGCATGAATTGGCCAGAACAATGGCAGTAGGGTTGGCATTACCGATATCTTCACTGGCAAAGATCACCATGCGGCGTGCAATTAATTTTACATCTTCGCCGCCTTCAATCATTCTTGCCAGCCAGTATACGGCACCGTTAGGATCGCTGCCGCGCATGGATTTTATGAAAGCAGAAATGATATCATAATGCTGTTCCCCTGTTTTATCGTATAATGCAATTCTTCGTTGGGCCACCTTCATTACAGTTTCATTGCTAATGTCAATGGTTTCATCATCTTTAAAATGATCGGCAACGATCTCCAGCAGGTTCAGTAATTTCCTGGCATCTCCGCCGGAAATATTGATCAGGGCTTCGGTTTCAACAAGATGGATGTTCTTTTTCTTTAAAAATGCATCTTTCTTAATGGCATCGTGCAATAGTCTTTCCAGTTCTTTCCTTCCCAAAGGTTTCAATACATAAACCTGGCATCTTGATAAAAGGGCACTGTTCACTTCGAAGGAAGGATTTTCTGTTGTGGCTCCAATCAGTGTAATGGTTCCCTTTTCAACCGCTCCCAAAAGAGCATCCTGCTGTCCTTTGTTGAAGCGGTGTATCTCGTCTATAAATAAAATGGCACCCTCCATATCATTGGCCTGCGAAATGGCCTCTCTCACATCTTTCACGCCACTGCTAATGGCACTTAATGTAAAAAACGGGAGATCCAGTGTTTCCGCAATGATATTGGCTATTGTAGTTTTGCCTGTTCCGGGAGGTCCCCAAAGTATCATACTGGGGATGCGGGAATGATCCAGTGCTTTTTTTAATATACTGTCTTTGCCGGATAAGTGCTCTTGTCCTACAAGGTCCTCAAGCCTTTTGGGGCGCATTCTTTCTGCAAGCGGGGCAATTGCATTCATACTTCAAATTAATGAAGAAATCAATGCAATAAGATTTGTTTAATCCATATGCTGCAAGATGAAATCCTTTGTTTTTGCTAAGGCGGAATTCACGGCCGCATCGGGCCACCCGTCGTGACCAAGGCCTGTAAGGATCTCAAGCTGGCTGGGAACTCCTTTAGCATCCAGTTCGTTCTTAAGCGCTATGGAATGTGATACATTCACCACAACATCCATATCACCATGAAATATTATGGTTGGTGGTGTTTGCGGTGTTACAAAATTGATGGGGCTAGAACTAAAATATAGCTGGGGGTTTACTGCAGGCGTTCCTCCCATTAAAAACTGCATTCCCATTTGAAGCGTAGGATCTGTAAGACTGTTATATAGGGCAGCCATATCTGTTGGTCCAAAGAGGTCAACTACCACCTTTACTTTTGGAGTTGTTTGTTTATAAGCCTGTAAAAGAGCAAGATGTGCCCCGGCACTTCCGCCAAACAAAACAAAATCATCGGATATAAGGTATTCCGATCGTTTTTGCATGAGCATATCAATGGCTGCTTTTACATCATTTTCCTGGGTTGGAAAATAATTTCCCATAGCATTGGCCAGCCTGTAATTCATGTTCACTATAGCATAGTCGGGCAATAAGGATTGAATTTTGGAGACCAGTACATTATATTCAGACTTATCTCCTTCGGTCCAGGCTCCACCATGTATCAATACAAAAACTTTGGTGGAATCAACATTCCGGCCTGCCGGCAGATAAATATCCATCACCTGCTGTGCATTGTTACCATAGCTTACATTATAACTGGTTTTGGCAGCAATGGTTGGGGGAGGAACAATGGGATCATCTGATTTTTTGCAGGAAACCAATCCTGCAATGAGCAAAATAGCAAGTAGTTGTTTCGGCATCATGGAATTGAAATTATAAAAATCTATTTGTGACAATGGAGAAAAAAAACATTAATTAATGTTAATTCACCCATTGATTGAGGAAGGCCTGCACTTTTTTAAAGGATTCGTGCATTTTTTCTCCCCTCCATCCATGTCCCAATCCTTTATGTTCCAGCAGTTCGTGCCCAACACCTTCCTGCTGCAGCTTTTTTTGCAGGCTTCTTGATTGTGATATATCCACTACCTTGTCTTGGGTACCATGGATCAAAAGTGTAGGCGGGCTATTTGAATCAACATAATTAATGGGACTGGAAGTTTTATATATATCAGAATTGGCGCTGGGCGTAGTTCCTGTTACCATTTGCAGGGCCAGGGGAACGTAGGGATGCCAGGGTTCCCTGTACATGGTTTCCAGGTCGGTAGGACCAAAAAAGCTGATGACTGCCTTTATTTTGGGATCATCATTTTTATAAGAATGCAATAATGCCAGGTGTCCTCCGGCAGAAAATCCTAACAATACAAGATCGTTTTTGCTGATGCCATAGTCTTCTGAATTTTCAACAATATGATCCATGGCTGATTTAATATCTTCTTCAGGAACAGGGAAAAGATTTCGGCCGTTTATCAATCGATAACTAAGGTTAAAAATGGCATAGCCGGGAAGCTTTTGTTTTATAGTATCAATATAAGGATTGAACTCCGACCTTGAACCTCCAGACCATCCGCCACCATGTATCAGCACAATAGATTTTGTGTGATCAGCGCTGCGGTTTGCAGGTAGAAAGATGTCCATTCGGTGGAGTGAATCAGAACCGTAAGCTATATTGATCATATTTTGATCAGACTTGAATTGAGAAGCGGATTGTTTTTGTTCTTCAGTGCAGGAGGTGATCATTGAAAGAGATAAGATTATGGAAAGAATTATTTTCATTGAGCCATTTAATGGACAATCTATATGCCATGAAGCGTGAAATTCATGGTAAAATGACGGAAGCTGTTTCAAACAATTATTTTAAATTGTTGTGAGATATGAAACTGTCTTTTATTGTTTTTTCTTTTTTTATTTGTTGCACTCTTTTTGCACAGGAGCAGACTTTCCATATTCTCGATAAATCAAACAAAAAACCAATATCGTTTGCAACGGTTAAGGTATTGCATTCCACCAGGGGTGTTATTGCAGGAGAGAAAGGCGATTTTAATTTATTGATCCTTCCAAATGATACCATTATTGTGAGTTCTATAGGCTACCATACACTTAGAATGGTTGGAAGCGAGGTGGGAAACGAAATTTTGCTGAGCCCTAAAGTTTCCAATCTGGCTTCCGTTACAATCAGGAACCGGAAGCCGGAGAAAGTTTTTCATCTGGGATTTGATACAGATACTTTAAACTATTGGGGAACCTGGGGTCCTTCTAGTGGCAAACCTGAATTTGCACAGGAATTTTTTCTTCCAATAGATGAAAAGGAATATAAGATGAACAAAATATTTATCCCTGTGGATAAACAGGGTTGCTTTAGTCAATTAATTCTGCACGTATATGAAAAGGACAGCAGCACAGGAATGCCTGGTGAACCCATATTTCAAAAACTGGTAGCAGTTAACCGTAAAAATGTAAAGAAGGAAATTCTTACTATTGATCTTTCTTTAGATAGCCTTTACCTCTCGGATATGGATAGCTTTTTTATTGGAATCTCATGGGCACCGTCTGATGATAAAAAATGCATTTTAGGTTTAAAAATGTTTTATAACATGACCAACACCTACAGTCGTTTGTTAGGTAGGAATACCTTTGACTGGTTTACTTTTGGAACCCAAAAAACATCAAAAGGCGAACATTCTTTTGCAGGCGTTGCATGGAAAGTTGAACTGGAGCAATACCATTAATTACTTCGCCTTACTTTCCAGTTGAAGTTCTTCCAGTTGTTTTTCATCAATGGTTGATGGTGCATCCAGCATTACATCCCTTCCACTGTTGTTCTTTGGAAAGGCAATGAAGTCACGGATGGTTTCACTTCCACCTAAAATGGCACAGAGTCTGTCCATACCAAAGGCAATACCTCCATGTGGTGGCGCGCCATATTCAAATGCACCTAATAAAAATCCAAACTTATGTTGGGCTTCTTCCTTGCTCATTCCTAAGGCGGCAAACATTTTTTCCTGGAGTTCTCTCTGGTAAATACGTA
>JAEZCV010000202.1 GCA_023429985.1 Bacteroidota bacterium
AAGTTAATCTCAGGCAATATACCCATGCAGGTACCTTTAATGCTTTTAAGGAACACCTTCCGAGGCTTAAGGAAATGGGTGTAGAAACGCTCTGGTTCATGCCGCTGACACCTATCGCGCAAAAAAACAAAAAAGGAAGCCTGGGCAGTTATTATGCCTGTTCGGATTATACTGCCATTAATCCTGAATTCGGAACGGAAGGCGACTGGATCGCACTGGTTGCAGCGGCAAAAAAGCTTGGCCTTCGCATCTTGATCGACTGGGTGGCCAACCATACAGGCTGGGATCATAAATGGACGATTTCCAATCCTGAATGGTATTTAAAAGATGAATCCGGGGAATTTAAAAAAGCATCCGGAATGGATGATATCATTGAACTGGATTTTAATAACAGGGAAATGCGCAGGGAAATGATCGCCTGCATGTTGCACTGGCTAAAGAAGTATGATATTGACGGATTTCGCTGCGACCTTGCTTCCTGGGTGCGTGCAGATTTCTGGAAAGAAGCAAAACAGGAAACAGATAAGATCAAACCTTTGTTCTGGCTGGCCGAAGCCGATGCGCTGGAAAATCCCGAATACATGGAGGTGTTTGATGCCGCCTATACATGGAAGTGGATGCATCGTACGCAAGCATATTACAATGGCGAAACCAATTTTGCGGAGTTGTTATCCATTTTGCATCAATACAGGAACGCTCCGGGTTATCCAACATGGTTCACATCCAATCATGATGAAAACAGCTGGAACGGAACGGAATATGAAAAATATGGCGATATGGCGGAAATGCTGGCGGTGTTTGGAATTACATTTCCCGGTATTCCATTAATGTACAGCGGTCAGGAATTACCCAATCATAAACGTCTTGCATTTTTTGATAAGGATCATATAGAATGGAATGAACATCCTTCAATGCAGGATTTTTATGGAAGATTATTAAGGTTGAAAAAACAACATCCATGTTTACGTGCCGATCTTGGTCTTGAAAGAATTCATAGTTCTGCAGATGAAAAATGTTTTTGCTTTATCCGTAAATACAATAATGATGAGATCCTGGTATGCCTGAACTTTTCATCACAACAAATCAAATTTGAAATTTATGATGAAAGAGTAAAAGGCATTTTTAAAGATTTTCTTAGCGGTGAAGCCATAGATTTTTCTTTGAAAAGAACTGCATACCTGCCTTCGTATGGTTATTTGATTGCCCTAAAATAAAAACCCCGAAATTCCGGGGTTTAAAAATTTATTTGATGAATTATTACTGGTCGAAGTTTACAGGATAGCTGTAAGGCATATCGTTACCTGGATAAATACCTTCTACTTTTGCTGTTCCTGATATATTCAATGAAATATCGTTGAAGTCTTCAAGCGAATTGATTCTTTGTCCGCCTACTCTGAAGATGATAAAACCTTCCTGGATCCTTGCACGGCCCAAGGGACTGTCATCAAAGATCTTATTTACAACAACACCACCTTCCAGTCCATAACGCGCAGCTCTTTCTTTTGATAATGTGGAAAGATCAGCTTTCAGTCTTGTTGCAATATTTGCATTTACAACGTCTGTCTTTTTCTTCAGCGAAACATTCACGGTTTGTTCTTTTCCATTTCTTATAAAACTCACAGGAACTTTATCGCCGGGACGGAAACCTGCGATCTGTGCGCTCATTTGTAAACCGGTACGAACAGGCTTGTTATTTACTTTAGTGATCACATCACCTTTTTTAATACCGGCAGCCGCAGCACCACCTTCGGCAGCAACAGAAGAAACATAAACACCTTCAATGTTGGTAGGAATGCCCAGGTTCTTGATCTGCTCTTCAGGCATATCATCGGTAGGATAATAACTTACCCCAAGATAACCTCTCTGCACATCACCAAACTGTATGATATCATTTACGATCTTTTTTACAATAGTAACAGGGATGGCAAATGAATAACCTGCATAAGTTCCCGAAGGAGCAAGGATGGCGGAGTTAATACCAATCAGTTCACCGTTTGTATTAACAAGCGCACCACCACTGTTACCCTGGTTCACCGCGGCATCGGTTTGAATAAATGATTCAACAGGTGTATCGCCCCGGCTTGTCTGCCTGCTGTTGATACCAATACTTCTGCCGGTTGCAGAAACAATACCTGCAGTTACGGTAGCATCAAGGGTTAATGGATAACCAATGGCAAGTACCCATTGACCCAGTTGGATATTTTCTGAGTTGCCATAAACCAGGAAGGGAAGATTTGTTTCATCGATCTTCAAAACCGCAATATCACTGCTTGGGTCCCTACCCATTACACGTGCTTTATAGATCTTCCTGTTGGCAAGTGTAACATTGATTTCAGAAGCAACAGAACCACCCTGGTCGGAAATTACGTGGTTGTTGGTGATGATATATCCATCTTCTGAAATGATCACACCACTGCCGGAAGCTCTTTGCTCAGGAATAATATTAGGACCAAAACCTTCACCAAAGAACTGGTCGAAGAAATCGTCGAAGCCACGGTTACGGGGAAGATTATTGGTTACTTTTTTAGCAGGAATTTTAGTTTTTATATGCACTACGGCTGGAACGGCAGCATTGGCCGCACGCGTGAAATCGAGTCCTTCTGCCGGAGTGCCAGTTTTACCGTCAAAAAATCCTGCATAATTTACAGGTAATCCTTTTTCTGCTGAACCAACAACACTTGTTCTTTCACCTGAGAAATGGTTGTATAAGGCAACACTTCCCACTGCGGAAACAGCACTGACAAGGATAATAAGTAGAATCTGTTTGATTTTCATGGTTATTCGTTTGAATGAGTTATTTCTTTATGTCAAATTATGTGCCCCTGATCTCTCCAAATTAATCAACCCTTTTCATTTACAGCTTACCATTAAGCCAGTTTAACATTAAATTTACTAAGGTCTTCGTAGTTCTACTTCAATTCCAGCAGGAATTTAAAGCTATCCACGCCATCGGCAAAATCACACATTCCAGGCCTTTGAGATTCTCCAAAACCAATGCGATTCTTTCCCACCACACATTGGATGTTGTGATTGTTAATGAGCAAAGTTTCAACATCCTGCGCATTATCATAATATTCATAATTCAGCTGACTTATAGGAGAAAAGGGAGATGGATCTTCAATAATTAAAATACTTCCGTTGGTCATGTAGTATTTATTGTTCAGCAGATGCAGGGCGAGGTTATGGTCGTAATTGTTCTTGTATTTGTTATGTTGTGCGAGGTGATCGTATTTTTTAAAAGCATCCAGTAAGGGAACAAAATCATAATGGCGCGGAACAAAGATCTTGGTAACATTCCGGCAGCCTAATCCAAAATAAAGATAAACATCATCGGCAAGTGCATCCAGTTCCCCGGTTGTTTCATTTCCCTGGAGAATGGCCAACGATGTGCGGTTGCCGCGAAGTATGTGGGGATATTTTCCAAAATAATATTCAAAATAAGTAGATGCAGTTTGTCCGCCGGTTGCTATATAAGCATCACAGTTTTTTAATAAAGTTTGAATTTGGAAATATGGTGCAGCTTCGGGCTCCCATTCTACGATTTTTTCGATGATATGTTTGATCAGCACTTCATCTTTTCCCGATGGTTTTACATAGGCATAATGCCCGCAAAGAAAAACGGCCAGGAGGTCGTGAAAGCCCACCAGCGGAATATTTCCTGCCATTACTATACCCACCTTTTTGGGCGAGGGGTTGTTCTGGGGGATTTTATATTTTTCAACAACATCCTGTAAGTTGTCAATAGAAAGAAATGCTTTTACTATGTTATGCACAGAGAGGTTGATGAAATCGGGTATGAACCAGTTATTTTGAAGAAAAGCGCGGTGTTTTACAGCTACCCATTCATCTGCATCAGATTGCATATATGTTCCTAAATGCGCCAGCAGGTTAATTCTCCGGGATAAATTCATAATTTATAATTGAGCCTTTGGCCTTTTCTTTGCCCCTCAAGTGGTAAATTGACCTGAGGAGTTTAATTTTGTGCAAATTTAAATCACTATATCTCAAACATAGATTATGGCCATAAAGATCACGGAAGAATGTATTAACTGCGGAGCCTGTGAACCTGAATGTCCCAATAACGCCATTTATGAAGGTGGTGTTGAATGGGCCATTAACGATGGTACATCGGTAAAAGGGCAATATACTTTAATAGATGGGACCGTAGTGAGCGTTGACCAGAGGAATGCACCCATTTCGGTGGATACCTATTATATTGTTCCCAGCAAGTGTACCGAATGCCAGGGTTTTCACGAAGAGCCACAGTGCGCTGCAGTTTGCCCGGTAGACTGTTGTGTACCTGACGAAATGTATGTGGAAACGGTGGAAGAATTAATGGATAAAAAACAAAGGTTGCATTTATAATTGTTGTACCTTGTAGTTATCCGTAAGGAGCAGCTTAGGCTGTTAATACAACAGGTGATATTTCCTGTTTTAAAGGTGAAGAATTAAAGTTCTTCACCTTTCTTTTTAAATAGAACGCAGATGACTCAGATTGGCCAGATATACGCAGATTAAGAAATAGAACGCTGATGACAAGAATGGCAAGATTAACGGGATTTTTTAAAGATTAAAATTGAATCAGATGACGCAAATACAAAGGGTTAGCTGGATCTTTTAAATCTGATCTGCGTTTATCTGGCCAATCTGAGTCATCTGCGTTCTATTTCAACTATATCCCATTCCCAACAAATCTTCCATCCAGAATAAAAAAAAATTTATTTTTCCTGCATGAAGAAGAAAATAGCTTTGGTAACAGGTGGTTATTCGGGAGAAGCCATCATTTCCTACAGGTCGGCCAATACAATTTATAATCATCTGGATAAAAACAAATACGATGTTTACAAGATCGATGTAACTCCGGATGGATGGTTCTATGAAGATGAACAGGGTAACAGAACGGAAGTAAATAAAAATGATTTTTCAATTAGAGAAGGCAATCATACCATCCGTTTTGATGCCGTATTCATTGGTATGCATGGCACACCGGGAGAAGACGGTAAACTCCAGGGCTATTTTGATATGCTGGGTATTCCTTACACCTCCTGCAATGCTTCTATTTCTGCATTAACATTCAATAAAAGATACACAACTGCTGTTGCTGCGATGGCAGGTATTGGTGTTGCCAAATCGGTTCACCTGTTTAAGAACAGCGGATATAATGCCGATGAAATTCTTTCCTCGCTAGTATTGCCCTTATTTGTAAAGCCAAACAATGGAGGTTCCAGCATAGGTATGAGTAAGGTATCGCAGCCCGGCCAGTTGAAGGAAGCGATTGAAAAAGCATTTAAGGAAGACGACCAGGTTATTATTGAGCAAATGGTGGAAGGAAGGGAATTTACCATAGGCGTGTACAGGAAGCAAAACGAAATTGTTGTATTACCTATAACTGAAGTGATGGCCCATAAAGAGAAGGATTTCTTTGATTTCGAGGCTAAGTATGAAGGCAAATCATCTGAAATAACACCTGCAGAAATTCCGGCCGACTGGCAATCCGCTTTAGAACATGCAGCTAAAAAGGTTTACCAGGTTTTTAACTGCCGTGGTGTTATACGTATCGATTTCATTTTTAATACTGCCGAGTCCAGGCCATATATGCTGGAGATCAATACCATACCCGGGCAAAGCGATGCCAGTGTAATACCACAGCAGGTAAGGGCCATGGGAGGCGATTTAAAGGAGTTTTATTCGCAATTGGTGGACCAGGCGATGGTGGTGAGTAGTGAGTAGTGAATGGTGATGGTGAATGGTGAATAGGCGGTTTTTGCAATATGCCCTAAGTACGCAGCGTGCAGCAGCCTCACTACTCACTACTCACCATTCACTATTGACCATTCACTATTCACTAATTTTATATCTTTCAGGCCCAAACAGAAAAACCTTCATGTTCAAAACGATTACAAAAAGACCTCTCTGGGTAAACATCGCGGTAGCCCTGGGCAGTGTTATAATCCTGGTATTGATATTCCTTCTTTCCCTGAACTGGATCACCCGCCATGGGGAGTCTAATTCTGTTCCTTCACTGGTAGGAAAAAATGTGAATGATGCCGAGGCTCTTTTGAATCAAAAGGATTTTGAGATAGTGATACAGGATTCTGTTTATTATGATTCTCTTCCTCCAGGCGTTGTCATTCGCCAGGTTCCTGAAGCAGATGATGTGGTGAAGATCAACCGCACGGTATATGTAACCATTAACAGGTTCTTATCTCCTGAAGTGGAAATGCCCAACCTGGTGGGCTCAAGCTACCGGAATGCGGAAATGATTTTAAATAACCTGGGATTAAAGATTAAGGATACATCCTACCGTTTCGATTTTGCAAAGAACTCCGTGCTGGAGCAATTATATAATGGAATTGCTATTGAGCCAGGTACAAAATTAAGAATGGGCAGTTCGGTTTCCCTGGTGTTAGGCAGCGGGCTGAGTGAAGAGGTGATGTCCGTCCCCGACCTTATTGGATTAACTTACCAGGAGGCCAGAATCATTACTGAAGCAAATGGGCTCACTTTAGGTGCCAGTTTATTCGATCCCAATGTTAGGGATTCTTCAGGCGCTTTTGTTTACTGGCAAAGTCCTATGCCAGTAACCGAAGATGGAGCTAAAATAAAGATCCGCGCAGGACAAATAATAGATATAAGGTTAAGCGTTGAAAAACCTGTGAAGGATACAATTAGAAGCGCGCCTGTGCCATCACCTCAAACCCAACAAGATCCTTTATGAGAACTATAACAGTTGAAGAATTAAAGCAACGAGTTGAAAATGGCGAAACACTCCATCTTATAGATTGCAGGGAGCCGCACGAGTACGAGGAAGCCAACCTTGGTGCAAAGCTGGTTCCTTTAAGTAAGATACAAACCATGCAGGTTGAAGAACTGGACCACCTGAAAGATGAGGAGGTCATTATTCACTGCAGGAGTGGCCAACGCAGCATGATGGCCTGCATGATGCTTGAAACCATGGGTTTCACCAATACGGTAAATGTAGAAGGCGGCATATTAGCCTGGATAGAAAAATATGGCAACAGCCGCCCCTGAAAATTTAGTTCCACCTGATATTGATCCCTGCCATAAAATTTCTTCCTGCCATAGGGAAATAATAATTTTCGGTAACTAATCCTCCTCCTGCTATATAACTGAAAGTATAGCCATTGGGTTCATACATATTATCAAACAAATTATAAACCTGGAAGATCAAATCTGCCTTCACAGATTTAATGGGAAGACTATAAATGACCCTCAGATCCTGTACGAAATATGGATCGAGACTGCGGTTTTTGTTTGATGTGTTATCTAAATATTGCCTGCTTACATATTTCGATAACAGGTCAAAGGAAAGTCCTTTTGCAGGAAAAATATTCAGTGTAACCGCCGACGTTAGATCGGGTGAAAAAGCAATGTCCGTTTTTTTATAATTGTAAACTACCTGGCCGCCATTGTCATAATCATCAACAAATTCATCAAAGTCCAACACCTTGTTCCTGCTCAAATTAAGGTTGGCATTAATTCTAAGCCATTTATTTATAGTTGCTGAAGATTGAAGTTCCACCCCCACACGGTAACTGTCATCAATATTGGTTCTTGTATAAGCTCCAACGTCATTGATCCTGCCCGTAAGCACCAGCTGGTCTTTGTATTTCATATAATAGAAATTGGCAGCAAATAGCCTGGATGCATTCCTGTTTTCAATTCCAATTTCTAAATCGTGAAGGTTTTCGGGTTTTGGTATATCATTTCCCGAAGCTTCAAAATCATCACGATTGGGCTCTTTTCTTCCAATACTGTAAGATCCAAAGAATAGCCAGTTTTTGTGTTTATAACTTATTCCGAGTTTAGGATTTATAAAACTGTAATCCTCATCTATAAATAAGTTAGGATGATCTCGGAATCCATTTACTCTATAGTCCACATTACGGAACTGTATATCTGAAAAGAAATAAAATCCTTTGCTTAAGAGATGCTGGGTTTTTACATAAAAGTTCAGGTCGCGTTTCAGACCAAGATTATGGTACCAGGGAGCAAATGGAACGGCTTCATTTTGGATCCATTTTATTTTTCCAAAATGTCTTCCTTCATACCATGATAATGCACCGCCAAAGATCAATTCTGTTTGTTCTGTTTTATGTTGAAGGGAAAATATAGAGCCGTAAAATATATTATCCAGCCATAATTGTCTAACAAGATCTGTGGTTGAAGGTTGCCCGGGAGCAGGAGAGAGGCTATAATCGCTGTAATCCCGGTCTGCTTTATAC
>JAEZCV010000217.1 GCA_023429985.1 Bacteroidota bacterium
CCATAGGAATAATGAGAAAATTGGGAAATAAGTGCACCTGCCGGCAGGCAGGTTGGGAACAAAAAAAACTGTTTGTTACAGTCAGGTTGGAAAATTAAATATAGAAATTACCATCACGCTAAACAGCTAAACGACTAAACAACTAAACAACTAAAAACTCCCCTCACACATCTCCCGGCCTTAATTTCTGTCTCGCCTGCTTTTTTTGTGAAGCAATTCTTTTTGACTCAAGCCGCCTTTCCTTCACCTTCTTTCCCGGCTTCGTTGCAATGCGCAATTTCTTTTTATGTAAGGCAGCGCTCACCAGCTGGTGAATTTTTTTGATGGCTTCTTCCTTATTGGCAAGTTGTGTGCGGTGCATTTGCGCCTTCACTACTAACTGGCCTTCCTTATTGATACGGTTGGAAAGCTTTTCCATCAACACTAACTTTTGCTCTTCATTCAAAGCCTGCGAAGCTTCAATATTTAAAAAGGCTATCACCGCGGTTTCAACCTTGTTTACGTTTTGCCCACCCTTACCACCGCTCCTGGTAGTCTGTATCTGTATTTCATTACTTAACTCCACAACTAAAAATTGATATAAAATTAATGATCCCTGACTGTGCTCAATAAATTTCCTCCCCGCCAAATCTTTTGATCTTGATCTCTTTCTCGCTCTCCACTCCCGCTCTCCGCACTTCTCCTCCGCTCTCACTCTAATTTTAACAGCTGTCGCCCAAATAATTTTTTAGTTTAGTAAAAATTTCAACTTGCGTAAAGGAATCGTAATAATTGTTTTACTCATCGCTTCTGCAACCACTTCCATCTTATTTGAAAGTTGCCGCAAAACTGGTCCGCTCCCCGGAACACCTATAGCATTTGAAATTCCTCATGGGTTTCCTCAACCCGTGTATGATTTCATCAATAACCCTACCACTGAAGAAGGTTTTCAACTAGGCAGGAAACTTTTTTATGAAGGGCGTCTTTCGCTCGATAACAACTTCCCCTGCTCTTCCTGTCACCAGCAGTTAGCTTCTTTCACAACTTACGATCACGACCGCAGTCATGGCTATAATCATTCACACACCTTAAGAAATGCACCCGCTCTTTCCAACCTTGCCTGGTACCCTGCTTTCAGGCAGGATGGCAGCGGAAAATCACTGGAAGAAGTTTCTTATGCGCACATCACTGCTTACGACGAAATGGCGGAAACCTTTCCTTCCATCATTTCAAAACTTGAAAAAGATGTTACCTACCGCAAAATGTTTCGCGATGCTTTTGGCAATTCAGAAATTACCGGCGACAAAATTTTAAATGCGCTCACCCAGTTCATGGTGAACATGGTCTCTGCCAATTCGCGTTACGACCAAATGAAAAGGGGTGAAATCAATTTTAATCCCCAGGAAGAACATGGCTACCAGGTTTTCCAGGCAAAATGTGCTACCTGCCATACCGAACCTTTGTTTACCGATTTCAGTTATAGAAATACAGGCATCCCGGTTGACGATCATTTAAAAGATAAAGGAAGAATGCTTTTTACCGGCAACCCTGCCGACTCCTTAAAGTTCCGCGTTCCCAGTCTCAGGAATGTAGACTATTCCTCCTACTATGCTCACGATGGAAGATTCAGTGTTTTTCGCATGATGATCAAACATTATCGTACAGGAGTTGTTCCCGGACCTAATGTTGATCCACTTGTAATGAACGGAATCATGCTTACAAACGAAGAAGAAGATAACCTGGTGCATTTTCTACGTACACTTTCCGATGATGAATACAGAAATAATCCGAGGTTTGGAGAATAATCGCTATTTGAAAAATTAGCAATTAAATTTGAACCAAAATCAATATCCGTTTGAGTGGAATTAAAAAATTGGCAGGTCAGACAGCCGTTTATGGATTGAGTACCGTTATCGGCAGGTTTCTGAATGTATTCATCACCTTCTGGCTTACGCATGAATATGGTGGTGAAAAATTCGCCATTTTTTCCCTGGCATATGCCTATGTTACCTTCCTCAATGTAATTTTCACTTATGGATTTGAAACATCTTATTTCCGTTTTGTACAAAGACCGGAATATAAGAATGATGTTTTCAGCACCGCCTTGCTGTCCATTATTTTCACTACCATAATCTTTGGCGGATCCATGTTGTATTATTCGTCGGAGATTGCTGTGCTTTGGCGTATTCCGGATAATCCCGAATTTGTAACCTGGTTTGCGTGGATCATTGCCCTCGACACTTTAGCGGTTATTCCTTTTGCACGATTAAGACAAATGGGAAGACCAATGAAATATGCCATCATTAAAATATTAAACATTGCTATTTATGTTGGACTCACCTATTTCCTTATAGAACTGGCACCAAAGATCCTTGCCAAAGACGACAACAGTTTTGTAAGAATGATCTACAATCCGGATATCGGCATTGCCTATACTTTCATTGCAAACCTGGTTGCCAGCGCCATTACACTTCCTCTTCTTTATAAAGAAATTCTGCAGCTGCGGCTGAATTTTAATTTCAAACTTTGGCGAGAAATGATGATATACTCATGGCCTTTACTGGTAGTTGGTTTAGGAGGAATGATCAACGAGGTTTTAAATCGCATACTTCTTGACTATCGTTTGCCTTATTCCTTCAGTGAAAACAAAAGACAGGTAGGAATATTCAATGCCAATTTTAAAGTGGCGGCACTTGTAAATATTTTCATACAGGTATTTCGATTAGGTGCCGAACCATTTTTCTTTTCCGAAGCCGCCAAAGACGATGCAAGGAAAACCTATGCAAGGGTGATGAAGATCTTTGTAATGATCAGCTGCCTGATCTTTCTTATTGTTTCATTATTTGGTGACACTATCTGGGGACTTCATATTATTGGAACGAAAAACCATCCTGAATATGCCGAAGGCTTTGGAGTTATCCCGGTTATTGCACTTTCCTACGTTTTCCTGGGAATTTATTACAACCTAACGGTATGGTATAAACTAACCGACAAAACAATTTACGGAGCATATATTACACTTATCGGTGCCGTTATTACCATTGCTTTAAATTATTATACTATCCCCATTTGGGGCTATTGGGGAAGCGCCTGGGCTACGCTTGCCTGTTATGGTTTTATGATGCTGATAAGTTACTGGCAGGGACAAAAACATTATCCTATTCCTTACGCATGGAAAAAGCTTACGGGCTATATTGTTATCTCTGTTCTCATTTACCTGATTTACCTGGGACTGCGACAGTTCGTTGATAACAAATGGATATCGATCGCTATAGGCATTATTCTCCTGGGTGCATTCTCTTACTTTCTTTCAAGAGTGGAAAGCAGAGAGCTTAGCCAGCTTCCCTACATTGGAAAATATTTCGGAAAAAGGGTAAAAGCTATTCCTGTAAACCCCGGCACTTCCGACAATATGAAAGCATGATCAGGCCTTCACAAAAGGATTCGTGCGCATTTCTTCTCCAATAGTAGTAGATGGGCCATGACCCGGATGAACAACAACTTCTTCCGGAAGATTATACAACCTGGTTCGAATAGAATTTTCCAGTGTTTCAAAACTTCCTCCAGGCAGGTCGGTGCGGCCGATACTTCCCTGGAACAAAACATCGCCACCAATTAGAAAACCATCTTTCTCGCAATAAAAGCAAATACTTCCGGGCGAGTGTCCCGGTGTAAACAAAACTTTCATTTCATCATCCCCAATTTTCACCACATCGTTTTCCAGAAGAAAATGCAGCGGACCATCATAATTATCAAATTCCATTTGCCAGTTGCGGCTGGAAACGGGTCCAAATTCCAGCACTTTTTCTTCCAGGGGATGGAGGTGCAATTCCAGTCCGAAAGTTTTATGAACCAGGCGATTTCCGAAAATATGGTCGAAATGACAGTGGGTATTGAGGAGCAAAATGGGGTTTAACTGGTTATTCTTAATAAAATCCAGCAATTCCTGCTCTTCGGAGGCAAAATAACAACCGGGGTCTATAATACAGCAGTCCTTTTTATCGTTGTATACGAGGTAAGTATTCTCCTGGACAGGATTGAAGGTAAAACGCTCAACAGTTAACATGCAGGTTTTTTGTATTTTACATGCAATTTACTATCAATAGCCCGGAGCTATATTAATTCTGAAATCACACAATTATATGACTAAGTGGATAGGCCGTCTGGCCATGGTTAGTTTTTTGTTTTTGACATTCAATAACCAGTTACATTCTCAGGTGAATGCAGTTGAATTCGGGAAGAACCGGGTACAGTATCAAAAATTCCAATGGAAATATTACCAGACAGATAATTTCAATACCTATTTCAGCCAGGATGGGCTCGAGCTTGGAAAATGGGTAGCACAGGTGGCGGAAAAAGAATTGCCTCAACTGGAGGAATTCCTTGAATATGGTTTGCAAAGAAGGGCCAACCTGGTTGTGTATAACAGTTTCGATGAAATGCAGCAATCCAACATCGGACTGGGAATTGACTGGCAGGGAAACGGAGGCGTAACCCGGCTGGTTAACAATAAGGCCATGATGTATTTCGATGGCAACCATGAAAATCTTCGTTTACAGATACGCCAGAATATAGCAGGAATTCTGCTTGCCAACCAGTTGTTTGGCGATGACCTGGGCGAATTTGCAGCCAACCAAACTTTATTGGACCTACCCAAATGGCTTACCGATGGATATATTTTATATGCCGCGCAGGAATGGAGCACCGACCTTGACGACCAGTTAAAGAATGCCCTTCTTGGAGGCAGCTATCGTAATTTTTACCAGCTGGCATTTGAAAAGCCCAACCTGGCAGGACATGCTTTCTGGTATTATTTCGGGAATAAATTCGGACGCGCCAAAACAACCTACCTTCTTTACCTTTCGCGCATTTACCGGAATCTTAATACAGCCACACAAAGAATTGCGCAAAAGAAGTTCAAGGACATATTGAAAGATTTTATGACCGACATGTCGAATATGTACTATAAGGATATCAGGGGTAGAAGACTGATGCCTAAGGGACAGCTTTCGGTAACAGAGGAAATTGGCAGAAAAGATTTCATTCGTTTCAATGCCAATCCAACACCAAGAAGTTTTGCTTATGCTGTTGTTGAATTCAAACAGGGAAAATACAGCGTTGTTTTAAGACCCAATTTTGTTGACCGCAAAGTATTGCTTGAATATGGTACAAGGTCAAGGGAAGATGAGATCAATCCCAACTATCCTATTCTTGCCTGGGATGGTAAAGGAACCAGGCTGGCAGTTGTTTATAATGAAAAAGGAAAGACAAAGCTTTTTGTTTACGATGCCATCAACAGAATTAAAGTGGTGAACCACGAATTAACAATGTTCACCCAGGTGCAGGATATGAAATATATGCTGGATGCCAATACACTTATTTTTAGTGCGGTAAAAAGTGGACAGACAGATATTTTTGTTTACAAGATAGACAGGCAAACAGTAACGCAGATCACCGATGATGTTTACGACGACCTTGATGCATCTTTTGTAGCATTTCCCGGCAAAACAGGAATTATATTTTCCAGCAACAGGCCATCGGGAACAGCTCCCGATGCAGATACGGCAGTTTCAAAAAATCCTTACAATATTTTTCTTGTAGATAACTGGAATGAAACTGATTTCAAACAAATTTCACAGCTTACAAATGTAAAATTTGGAAATGCAAGGTTTCCATCTCAATACAATACCTCGCATTTTACATTTGTAAGTGATGAAAATGGGATCAATAACAGGTATGCAGGCTTCTTTCGTTCGGAAAGAGCAGGACTTGATACACTTGTTTTTATTGGTGATGAAGTATTGAGAAATCCACCGATTGAACAGGTTGACAGTGTTTTACAGGAATGGGGCAAGACAGACATAGATTCCGTAGGATTCTTTTCTTTCACCAATGACTCCACTTATGTTTTTCCGCTTACCAATTACCAGTCGGGTTTACTAGAAACCAGAACGGCCGGAGATAATTCACTTGTAAGTGAAGTAACCAGGCAGGGAGATTATAAATTCCTTTACCGTTTACGTGTAGACGAAAATACTTTGCGCAGAAGAAATGTAACGGCCAAGCCTACGGAATATATGAAAACCCAAAGGGACAGGGCGCGCATTGTAAGCGGAAGAAATGAAACAGAGCCTCAAACCCAGGATAGTTCGGGAAGAGATGATAATTTTTTCCAGAACGAATTTCAGAACGAACAGGATACAGGTTCCCGCGTAGGCCAGGTTTTCGAATCAACAGAAATTGAAGCCCAGCCGGTATTGCAAAATGCAAAACTCTATGAATACCGCCCGCCGAAATTCTTCAACGATTATATTGTTGCGGGCATGAACAATAATGTTTTTGCAGTAAATAAATACCAGCCCTACCAGGGTGGTATGGGACCTATTGATCCTGCCAATGGAAGTGATCTTAATGGTCTGATCAGAATGGGAACGGTTGACCTTTTTGAAGACATAAAAATTTCCGGCGGACTTCGCATTGCTCCCAACCTTAGAGATAATGATGTATTGTTTGAATATACCAACCTGAAAAAACGTTTGGACTGGGGCTTTACTTATTTCCGCAGCCGTAAAGAACAGCAGGTAGATACTTCTTATGGAAGAGACAGGAACCAGTTTGCATGGCCATTTGTAAAACAATTATCCAACTATTACCTGGCACGCTTAAGCTACCCCTTCAACAGGGTGAAAAGTTTAAGAATGACGATAGGTCCGCGCTTCGACAGGTATGTTTTTTCATCTCTCAATGTGAATGAGCTGAAAACACCAGATATGCGCAGAACCTATGGACAGTTAACCATGGAATATGTGCACGACAATACCATTAACCCTACATTGAACATCTGGAAAGGTTTAAGATGGAAAGCATATTTCGACTGGTTCACCCAATTAAATGAAGTGAGAAATACAGATGGCAAATACCTGTTCAATGCAGGATTCGACGCACGCCATTACCTGCCTATTTATAAAAATATCATCTGGGCATTGCGTGCGGCAGGAGATTTTTCCTGGGGCAACCAGAAAGTTGTTTACTATTTGGGGGGAGTTGACGGATGGCTCAAGATCAGGGAGAATACTAAAGTAGATCAAAATACAGGCGAAGTAAGTTATCGTTATTTCGATCCAAATAATACACCAGACCCTGATGGTGATTATGTTTACCAGGCACTGGCAGTTAACCTGAGAGGTTTCAAACAAAATGTTGCCAATGGAAATAATAATGTTGTTATAAACAGTGAAGTAAGAATGCCGGTGTTTGCAACACTTTTACAAAGGCCAATTAATAATGCTTTTTTAAGAAACTTCCAGCTGGTGCAGTTCATTGACCTTGGAACAGCGTGGAACGGTGCATACGATCAGTTTGAAAGACCTTCGGTGCGCTATACCGATCCGCAGAATCCTACCGTTACCGTTAAGGTAAAAGCCGGTGGTATTGGTCCGCTTGCAGGCGGTTATGGTTTTGGTGCACGCAGTACCCTTCTGGGATATTTTGTAAAGTTTGATGTTGCCTGGGAAATGAATGGTTTCTTCAGAGGAAAACCAATGACTTACCTGGCATTAGGACTTGATTTTTAATTTTGTTTCATATTGAAAAAGCCTGCCAACCGGCAGGCTTTTTTGTTTTCGAAAAGGGATAGCGTTATTCTACCAACGCATTTTAGCAATTAGCCTGAAGCCTGCATAGATCATGGTCATAAGAATGGCATAGCAAATGATCATTGCCCAGTCGAAACGATTTCGAATGGGATGCATCATCAAATAAATGATATCCTGGAAAAGGGCAAAAGGATTGGTGATCACATCCCAGCTATTATAGCGCAGGTAGCGACCAACATAAACGCCAAATGCGTTGAGTAACATGATGGCAAATACAAAAATGTTCTCATTCCCTGCCTGGAACTTTGCACACATAACTTTCTCCATTTGCCGCACAGATAGAACCCCCAGCATAATTCCATTCCAAACAAATGAAACCAGTAAGGCAAGATCGTACCACAATGGCAAGGGCGCACGCTCCTGTAAATGAAACAGGTCGGTAATGATGTAAAAACTGTTGGGAATAAAAAGCAGCCATACAAGAAATAGAAAAACAAATCTCAGGTTGTTCTCAATATGCTGCGGCTTACTTATAATATATCCGGAAATAACATAAGGAACACAGGCTAAAAATAGATTCCAGTTCAACCAGGCAAACATGAGCGATCCTGAATAAATGATCCGTGCTGCGGTTAATAATACACTGAAGCCACATGATAACACCAGCAACCTGTGTATTTCCGAACGATGAAGGAAATGCCTGCGATATGCGGGAAGTATAACTGCTTTAAACATAATTAATGATTTTAGGAATGAAGATGATGCAGCCGGAAATGAAAGCTGCCATTGCTGAAATTAAAACACCCCCTGCTGCAAGATCTTTTACAACTTTTACACCTGGGTGAAGGCCGGGGGAAAGATGATCCATTACTTTTTCGATCGCCGTATTGAATATTTCAGCAACCAGCACCATAGATATTAATACGATCATCAACAAAAACTCAATTGCACTTATTTTGAATAGAAACCCGAGGGCCACAACAACTATGCTGCTGGCTAGATGAATGCGTGCATTGGTTTCATTTAAAAACATAAATACAATACCTTCCCAGGCATACTTAAAACTTCGCTTTCGTGCCTGTAATCCCCCGGAGGGAAGTTGAACCATTTTTGATTTCATTTTATTTTGTTTAGAATTTACCATCTGATCTTTTTTGAAAAATGCATGATCATTGCAATAAATGCAAGCGGAAAAACAAGTGCGCAGGCAAAATGGGAATGGCAGTAGCGCCACTCAGGAAAAGCATGATGATGAAAAACAGCATGTTCCTTCTATATGTGCGGAGATATTTAGTTGTTTTCATTTTTATTTATTTTAAAAGCACTTTGTATTTCAAAGTATAAAGGCAAAAAAAATCATTTCATTCCTTTGATCATTTTCTCCAGTGCAGCTATGTGTTCGGAAAAGGCTTTCTCTCCCAATTTGGTAACCGCATAAGTTGTATTGGTTTTACGGCCAACAAAACCTTTATGCACTTTAAGAAAACCCTCCTGCTCCAGCGTATTTAAATGCGTAGCCAGGTTACCATCGGTAACTTCCAGCATTTGTTTCAGGTCGTTAAAGCTGATCTCTTCATTCACCATCAATATACTCATGGCACCCAAACGGATGCGGTTATCGAAGATCTTGTTCAGTCCAGATATGGGATTCTTTGCTGCCATTATTTACCCGTTGATCTTTCGTATTTCCACCACATAATAAAACCATATAAAATGTGCAATACACCAAATCCAATGGCCCAGAAAAACAATCCTGCATGAAGGAATTGGGTACAGGCAAGTCCGAGTATTACTTCACAAATTCCCAGGTATCTTATTTCGCTTAAAGTATACTTGCTTGCATTAACCAGTGCCAGACCATAAAAAACCAGGCTTGCCGGTGCAACAAAACGCCATTCGTTATGCTGTAGCATGGCAATTATAAACAAACCACCGGCAACAAGAGGAATGATTATATTGAGAGCCAGCATTTTTGAAGTGTGGTTCCAGAGAGGAACCTTATCCCTACCGGCTCGCTTCCAGGTAAAATAAAAAGCCGATAAAATTGCAAGTACTAACACTCCGGCTGCCAGCAGAAAAAGCTTGTCCTGCAAAAAATCCAGCCCCATCTTCCTGCTACCATAGCGCTGATAAGTTCCACTGTAGTCTTCCAGCCAGTTGTTTGCAAAATATGCACCCACGAGTGCCCAGAAGCCGGCAGCAATGCCACTTAACCCGCTCAGGGAAATGAAACGGGAAGAACGTTGCATCATATTCCGGATATCAGCTAATGTATCCAGGTGTTTATTTTCAGTGACCATAAAAAGCGCTTTGGGATACAAAGTAACAATAAGATTTTATTATTTCAAAAAGATTCTCTGCATGTTACCCGGTTTCTAATCAATAGAAGATAAAATAATATCTGCCGCCCACCTTATCTCTTCTTCACTGATAGTTAGTGGTGGAGCGATCCTGAGACAACCGGCTTCAAATAAGAACCAATCGGTTATCAGACCTTTTTCAATACATCGGTCAATTATTTTTTTACAGGTGGCCGCATCACCAAAATCTACTGCCATCCATAATCCAAAGCTTCTTACCGAAAGAATTTCAGGATGAACCAGCAATTGTTTAAATAAAACCGACTTACGCTCAACTTCATTTATTATTTTTTCATGCAGCAATACTTCCATGGCGGCAATACCGGCAGCACAACTTAGAGGGTGACCTCCAAAAGTGGTGATATGTCCCAGTACAGGATGATCGGTAAGCGATTGCATCATTTCATGCGAAGCAATAAAAGCTCCCAATGGCATTCCGCCACCCAAAGCTTTGCCCAGCAATAAGATATCAGGAACTATTCCAAAATGTTCAAAGCCCCATAATTTTCCGGTTCTTCCAAAACCAGCCTGTATCTCGTCAAAAACCAGCAGTACGCCATGCTCCCGGCATTTCTTCTCCAGTGCTTTCAACCATTCTAACTGCGGTGCAATTATGCCGGCTTCTGCCTGTATGGTTTCCAGTATCACACAGGCTGTTTGCTCGTTGATCAATTCAAGTTCATCAACATTATTATAGTGTAAATGATCGATGCCCGGCAATAAGGGACGGTATGCATTTCTCCAGTATTCCGAACCTATTATACTTAATGCACCCTGGGTTGATCCATGATAGGAATTATGAAAGGCAACAATGCCTGTTCTGCCAGTGTATCGCTTAGCAAGTTTCATGGCACCTTCCACAGCTTCAGCCCCCGAGTTGGTGAAGTAAACTGTATTTAGTGAATGAGGAAGGTGTTTGGTTAACAAAGTTGCATAGGTAACCTGTGGCGATTGTACAAATTCGCCATATACCATTACGTGCAGGTATTGGTCAACCTGGTTTTTAATGGCCTGAACCACCTTCGGGTGACGATGACCGGTATTAGCCACACTGATACCCCCAATGAGGTCGAGGTATTTTTTGCCCGAAACATCAAAGAGCCAGCAACCTTCGGCTTTTATAATTTCCAATGCCAACGGTGCCTGTGATGTTTGGGCTACATGAGAAAGAAAAAGCTGTCTCAGGTTCATGCAACGAAAATAAATTTAGTTTTGGTGAGGTGCAGAAATATTACTGCAATAAATACGAAACTTAATTTTGCAACATAAAATTGATTATGGCTTTAGTATTACCTGTTGAAGATCATCACCCGGTATGGGGCGAAAAATGTTTTATTGCACCCAATGCCACAATTGTGGGCGATGTTATAATGGGAAATGAATGCAGCGTATGGTTCAATACCGTTGTTCGAGGTGATGTGAACAGCATACGTATTGGGAATAAAGTTAACATACAGGACGGCGCTGTTATTCATTGCACGTTCAAAAGAACAAGATCAATTATTGGCAACAATGTTTCCATTGGCCACAATGCAATTATTCACGGATGCACCATACATGACAATGTTTTAATAGGCATGGGCGCTATTGTTATGGACAATGCTGTTGTTCACCGCAATACCATAATTGCTGCAGGCGCAGTAGTTCTGGAAGGAACCATTTGTGACCCGGCCTCGATCTATGCGGGTGTGCCAGCAAAAAAAGTTAAGGAAATTTCACCCGAAAAGATTGAGGGTGAGATAGATAGGATCGCGAATAACTATGTGAAATATGCCAGCTGGTTCGATTCTTCAAATGAAGCAGGCAAACAGTTTTGATACTGAATAAATCCTGTTATCTTTATTCAAACCAAATTATGAAAACTGCTCGTTTTGCTTTGATAATATTTTCCTTTGGACTAATGCTTTCATCCTGCAGCCTGTTTAACAAAAACAAATATGGTTGTGGTGATAATGGTAAAAATGTGGGTGCCGAAAAGATACTTGACGGAGCTCCGAAAAAATCACCCAAGTTCAAGATCTAACAATTGCATAATGCAGCAAACATAGAAGCTTTAATGTCTTGAAGATAGTTTTACAGGACATTTAAATTATAATTCGTTTGCTATGAACCTTACCCTTAGAACAACATTAGGCTGTACCGAAGCCGTTATTGATGGTGATGGCGGTTTGAAACGCTTTTACCAGATCGCAGCAATTCTTACCGATCACCTGCAGGTTATTTTTACCGAAAAAGAAGATGATTTTGATGCTATCAGCTGGAACTTCCGGCATGGCCATCACGACCTCACCCTGCAGTACAGTATTTACAATGGTATTTCCATGTTTCCCACCAAAACCCGCGAAGCAAAAAAGCGCGATAACAAAGCAGTGGTTGAACTTGCGGATGCATTGCATGAGAGGCTGGGGAAGGTGAGTAGTGAGTAGTGAGTAGTGAGTATTGCTAGTCTTTTGTAATAATATATGCTTCTGTAACAAGCTACTGCTTAACTT
>JAEZCV010000222.1 GCA_023429985.1 Bacteroidota bacterium
TTTTATTTAATTAACTTTCCCCGGACAACAGTGATTCACCATTCACCATTCACCCTTTTTTTTTATATTCGCTCTTGTTTCTCAAAATCCGGTTTCCTACCTAACCTGTTAGTCTTCCCGGAGAAGAACCTGGTATCCTGGCCGGGAGG
Source organism: Bacteroidota bacterium (assembly GCA_023429985.1). Taxonomy (GTDB): domain Bacteria; phylum Bacteroidota; class Bacteroidia; order Chitinophagales; family Chitinophagaceae; genus Flavisolibacter. The sequence continues at coordinate 150 of JAEZCV010000222.1, forward strand.
TATCAAGAAATTGATTCAGGTTGAAGCCAAAGCAAAATGAATTAAAACCCCGGTGTTTCGGGGTTTTTTAATGGCACTTCATTTGCAAGTGTTTATCAAACGCTTGTATGAAAACTAAAATCATTCTATTCTTTCTTTCTTCCATCTTATTTAATTCAATTGTAAAGGCACAATCCGGGGGCCGCATACATGCCGGCATCAATCTTTCCAATATTACCGTGAGTAGCAGTGGTGGCGTAAATGATGCCAATATGCTTACTACTTTCCAGGCAGGTGTAACGGGCGATTTTTATCTTGGCGGCCCACTGTATTTACAGCCCGGCATTTTATATACAGGAAAAGGTTCCAAAGTGGAATCCGGAACCCCTGGAACCAATGGTTATTTTAAACAAACTTTCAACCCTTATTATTTCGAAATTCCCGTGAATCTGATTTTTAAAACACCGGCTATTGGTGCAGGAAGGTTCTTTGTTGGTGCCGGTCCTTACCTGGCGGTGGGTGTGAGGGGTAAAACTTCCACCGAAGGACAAACTTTATTAGGGCTAACTTATGATGTTGAATCGGATATAAGATTTTCTGATGATGACCCGGCCACTTTTGATGAAGAAGAAGGAGCAGGATTCGGAATTATGAAGCGGTTTGATTATGGATTAAATGCAACAGCGGGATTTGAAGGCCGTTCCATGGTGCTGGGAGTAGGGTATGGTTATGGCCTGGCAAAACTGCAATCGGGTTCAGATAATGATGCAGATAAGAAGAACAAACACAGGGTGCTCAGCTTTACACTAGGTTTCAAATTTTAATTTTTTTGCCTGTGTAAGTCACGCAAAACTGGTTTTTTAGCAGAAATATTTCCGGCCGGAAGAAATTCCGGCCTTTTGTCATTATGTTATTAAATTCTTGTAAGATCGTTAATGCGTTGCGAAAAAAAATTTATCTTTCCAGCCTTAATCAATTTTTTAACAACAAATACTTATGAGAAAATTTTACTCTAAGTTCTTAGCTAGCATGGTAGCCTTGTTAATAGGCTATTTTAGTTATGGACAGGTAAGTGTAACGGCAAGTGCCGGAACAACCGGGCCAACGGCTTACACTACGCTAAAGGCCGCATTTGATGCTATTAATGCGGGCACCCACCAGGGAAGCGTAACCGTTAACATTAATGGAAACACAACCGAAACAGCAACTGCTGTGATCAATGCCAGTACAGGAGCAGCCAGTTATACAGATATTACTGTAAATGGTACAGGTGCCTTTACCGTTTCTGCAAATATGGCTTCACCGCTTATCAGGTTAAATGGTGCTACCAATGTTACTATTGATGGTAACAATACTTTGGTACTCACCAACACCAATGCTGCAGGTAATGTGATCAGTTTTATTGGTGATGCCTCCAACAACACCGTAAAAGAAACCACCATCAGGGGTGCAACAAATGTGAATGTTTCCGGATTTCCAACACTTGGTCTGGTAACCTTCGGAACCGGTGTAACAACAGGTAACGACGGAAACACCATTGATGATTGCGATATTGATGGAAATGGCGCTGCTACCTGTGGAGTGTATTCAAAAGGTTCGGCAACATCATCCGATATTCAGAACAGTGGTAATACCATTAAAAATTCAAGGATCCACGACAACATATTTGCTGCTGCATCAGGAACAATTGCCTTGTTGCTGGATGAAGGAAATACAGGATGGACAATTGAAAATAACAGTATCTATCATTCCAATCCGGTTTCTCTAAGCAACCAGATTGTAGTGCGTGGAATTCTTATCGTTCCCGATTTCACTACCGATGCACATACCGTAACAGGTAACTTTGTAGGTGGTAATGCACCGAATGCTGCCGGTACAATGTCTATCTCCGGAACAGGATCGCTTGCTGCAGGATTTATTGGTATTGATGTTGAAACAGGTGGTCCAAACAACCTGGTTCAAGGTAATACTGTTAAGAATGTAACCCTGACCTATGCTGCTTCTGCAGGCTCTTTTGGTAACGCAGGAATCTTTGGTTTCATTGGTGGTTTCAACGGAACTTCAACATTCAACAACAACACTGTAAGCGACATTACTGTTACAAATAATAATGGATTTATCGCATTCCAGGCAATTCATTTCAATACAAGAGTAACAGCATCAGGTTTCATAGCTCCTGAAGTAACTGTTACCAATAACACGGTAAATAATATTACAGCGAATTCGGGTGGTGCAGGCGATTATGCTATTTATGGCTTACGTCTTGAAACATCCTCCGGTGCTACGCTTACCAATACTGCACTTGCCAATACGCATTTTGTGGTTTCGGGAAATACTGTTACCAATATTAGCTCTACATTTAACGGATCTACTTCCAGTTTTATCAGGGGAATAGGAACAGTAGTTACGCAGGGAACTAATTCAACCGCAGGTCTGGTGCCTCATTTTGAGATCATCAGCAATAATGTAAATGGATTGTCTGCTGCTTCTTTAGGTGGTTCATCACCTGCAGTGGGGGCATTCTATGCATCACCTTCTGTAATTGGAATTCATTTCGCTGGATCATCTGCAATTGCGAATACAGTTGACTGGCAGATCATTTCCAAGAACAATGTTCATAACATCAATGCTACAAATACAGGTGATGTAAATAGCGTTGCAATGGGAATTCTTGCCAACAACGTTAAAGGAAGAATTACCGAAAATAAAGTTTACGACATCAAAAATTCGGCTGCAGGTAATGCAAACAATCCCGGGGTTGTTGGTGTTTCGGTAAGATTTGCTGTAGATACAGTGGAAGTGATCAACAATTTTGTTTCTGTTGGTTCAGGTTCTACAGGCAATGTAAATGTATTTGGAATTGTAAACAATTCCGATGCACCGGGTCCAATACATGTTTATCATAACTCTGTTGCTGTTGCTGGCGCGGGCGCTGCGGGTAATACCAAAGTTTCAGCCGCTTTTGCAAGAGCTTCAGAATTACTGGCAGTTATTTCAACACCTGTTGATATAAAGAATAACATCTTCCACAATCAAAGAACAGGTGGTACTGCAAATTTTGCCATTGCAAACACAGGTACTACTGCACCTTTAAACTGGGTATCTGATTTTAATAATCTTTACAGCAATTCGGCCGCCACTATTGGTTTTTGGGGTGCTACTCCGGTAACACTTGCCGGTTTGCAAACTGCAAGTTCTGCCGATGTGAATTCAAGTTCAGTAGCTGCAGTATTTGTTGATATTGCTGCGGGTGACCTTCACCTTACAGGTGCTTCCATTGGTGATGCCAATCTTGAAGGAACACCTTCTGATGTTACCATTGATATTGACAATGAAACCAGAAGCACAACAGCCCCGATCATGGGTGCTGATGAAGTGTTTGCCGTTTGCGTGGCGCCTGCCATTACAACGCAGCCGGCTGCGGTTTCGGGTTGTGAAGGAAGTACAGCTACCATGACTGTAGTTGCAACCGGTACAGGATTAAGCTACCAGTGGAGAAAAGGAACAACCGATATTGCCGGTGCAACAAGTGCAACACTTACTATTAATAACTTAACTGCCGCTGATGCAGGTGCTGATTATAATGTTGTAATTACCAATGCATGCGGAACGGTTACTTCAGCCGATGCTGCCATTACTGTAAACGCTGCTCCTGCCATTACCACACAACCTGCTGCACAAACAGCATGTGTTGGTGGATCTGCCAGCTTTACTGTAGCCGCTACCGGAACTGGTTTAACCTACCAGTGGAGAAGAAACGGAACGGATATTACAGGTGAAACAGGTGCAACACTTACCATTAATCCTGTTACTGCAGGTAATGCAGGTTCTTATACTGTTGTTGTAACTGGCGGAGGTTGTAGTGTTACATCTAACGCTGTAAACCTTACTGTAAATGCTGCAACCACTATCACTACCCAGCCAACAGCTGTTACTACATGTTTGCAACAAAATGCAACCTTTACTGTAGTTGCTGCCGGTGCTGCTCCATTATCTTACCAGTGGAGAAAAGATGGTGCTGATATTGCTGGTGCTACTTCTGCATCTTATACTGTAAGCAATGTTACCTCTGCTTCTGCAGGTTCCTATACTGTTGTTGTTACGGGAGCTTGTGGTAATGTTACTTCAAACCCTGCTACGCTTACTGTATCAGGTCCTTGTACTTCTATACCAACTGTTGATGCCGATATTACCAAAGTTGTATTGATGCCAAACGTAGTGAATGATGTTACTACCTTAAGAGTAAATGCAACAAGATCTATGAGGATCAGCTGGAATGTTGTTGACATGAATGGTAAAGTGGTGATGAGTTTCGATAACCAGGTTACTGCTGGTCAGAACGACATACTGGTAAGGGTGGCCCAACTGGGTGCCGGTACCTACCAGGTGGTTGGAAACACTACAAAAGGAAGAACTGAGGTAGTGCGCTTTATCAAGCATTAATTCTCAATGTTATAATTTTTCAATCCCCCGCAGCTGCGGGGGATTTTTTTTATAAAGAACTGAAGTATAATGAATTTAATAAATACTAGATATGAAAAGAATTGGTTGGGTACTGTGGATAACTCGCAGCTTATCCACATTTTTTGATTTAAAAAAGCGTTAATTTTCCGCCCTCTATTAACTTAAACTTGCTTATGAGAAAGTTCTACCTTTCAATTCTTGCCATCATGGCCATTTCTTTTGTGAGCCATGCACAATTAAACGGCGTCAAAACCGTTCCTGGCGATTATGCTACTTTAGCCGCCGCAGTTACCGATTTGAACACCCAGGGCGTAGGTGCCGGTGGAGTGATCTTTAATATTGCAGCCGGGCATACAGAGTCCGTAACAGATGAAATTAATGTTACGGCAACAGGCACCGCTGCAAACCCCATAATATTTCAAAAATCGGGTGCAGGGGCTAATCCAAAAATAAGCAGGACCGATGCAGGCAGCAGGGCTACAACTGCTCCCGGAGCCTTTGGTGATGGCATCATCACATTAACAGGTTCGGATTATGTTTCTATTATCGGAATTGATATTGAAGCTTTGGATAGTGAAATTGAATATGGTTACTTTCTCAATAAAGCATCAGGCGCCGATGGAAATCAGTTTGTGGTTATTCAGAATTGCGTGATCACCATGAATAAAGGTACCAGGGATGAAGTAATTGGAATTCATGTAAGTAATGGTGCTACATCTCTTACCAGTGCAACCGGAATTGCTAATACAGATCCTGCAGGACAGTCAAAAAACATTACACTTCTGGGTAACACAGTGCAAAATGTTCACTCAGCAATTTATGTGCGCGGTTCCAGTTCAACTGATTATTACACCCAAAACCTGATTATTGGAGACGCAGGTTCTGGTAACATTTTACAGAACTTTGGAGGTGGAACTGCTTCTACTGCTTATGGAATTTACCTGATTTATGTTGAGCATGTTAAGGTAAATAACAATTCGTTTGATAATGCAGGAGCTGGTGGAAGTGCTCATGGATCTATTTTATATGGTTTGATGTTTTCAACTGGAATTGGATCTTTGGAAGTAAACAATAATAACTTCGTACTAAATTCCAGCGGTACAACTTCCGCTACAAATGCCATTTATAATAGCACCAATACAACAGACAATACAACAATTAAAGGAAACAGCTTTTCAGGAAGTATTTCTTCAAATTCAGCTTATTTAATTTACAACAACAATACTTCAGCAGGAGTTATTGATATCAGCGATAATTCAATCAACGGAAGTTTTTCCAAAACCGGAACCAGTGGAACCTTATATTGTTATTATAACAACAGTTCTCCCACAGGAACTTCAAATATTTATAATAATGATTTTTCAAATATAACCCTGGCAGGTACCAGTGTATTTTATGGAATTTCATCAACTACCACCGCCGCCCACACGCAGAATATTTATAATAATACTGTTTCAAATATTACAGGTGGTTCAGGTACCGTTTATGGAATTAATGCAACTACTTCGGGTACCCGTAATATTTACGGAAATAATATTTTTATTTTGACCGGGGGAGGCACTGTTTATGGAATTGCCTCTGGAGCAGGAATGACTTCCGGAGCCATTTATAAAAATAAAATTTACGATTTAACCACTACGGCAACAGGTACCACTGCCGGCTATGTTACCGGAATTCTGATTTCCAGTGGAACCGCTCCTGTGGTACACAATAATGTTATTGGAAACCTGTTTGCACCCACTGCAAATTCAATTGATGCAATCAGGGGTATTAGTGTTACATCAACATTGGGCACTTCAAATATTGGCATCTATTACAATACTGTTCGAATTGATGCAAGTTCAAGTGCCACAAATTTTGGAACAACAGGATTGTTTCTACAGGCGAGTGCAACAGCAACCACTGCTAATGCCGATGTCAGGAACAACATTATCATAAATACTTCAACTCCTTCCGGCACAGGTAGAACTGTTGTTTTGAGAAGAAGTTCTGCTACAGCAAATACACTTAATAATTTTGCTACAACTTCAAACAATAACTTATATTTTGCAGGTATACCGGGTGCGAGTAATTTAATATTTTTTGATGGTACTGCTGCCGCTGAAACACTGGCAGATTATAAATCCGGTGTGTTTACTTCCGGAACTGTATCTCCTCGTGATATAGCATCCGTAACAGAAAATCCGACTTTCCTGAGTACTAATGGATCTGATGCCAACTTCCTGCATATCAGTACTGCAGTTGCCACTCAAATTGAAAGCGGCGGACTTCCCGTTGATGGAATTACAACCGACTTTGATGGAGATACCAGAAATACTTCCAGTCCGGATATTGGCGCAGATGAAGGTGCATTTTTGCAAGCCGATTTTTCCGGACCTGCCATAGTTGTAAGTCCAATACCAACCAACAGTTGTTTATCAGGACCACAGGTTGAGGTAACCATAACTGATGCAAGCGATTTAAATATTGCCCCCGGAACAGCTCCAAGGCTCTATTTCAAACGTAGTACAGATGCAAATACATTCAATGATAACACCAGTGCTACTGATGGCTGGAAATATGTGGAAGCCAGTAATACCTCAAATCCGTTTACTTTCACCTTTAATTACACATTGTTAAATGGAGGTACAGGTGTTACAGCCGGACAAACTATTGAATATTTTGTAGTAGCCCAGGATATTAATTCCAATGTTGGACTTTCTCACGGAAGTTTTGCTGTAAATCCTGCCAGTGTTAACCTTACTGCTTCCGCTTTTCCAATAGGAGGCACGCTGCCAGGTTTCCAGGTGATTGCAGGTCTTCCAACAACAATTACCATTGGTGCAACCGGAGATTATCCAACTTTAACAGGAACAGGTGGCTTATTTGAAGCGATCAATTCAAGCAGCCTTACTGGAAATACCGTGGTTGAAATTATTGATGCTATGGTAACAGAAACAGGAGCTGTGGTGCTGGCTGATATAATTGGTGGATGCTCGGCGGTAACTACGCTTACAATTAAGCCCGCAGCAGGCGTGAATGCAACCTTGTCGGGAACTTCTGCTACAGGTTTGATCATTATTACTGGTGCAGATAACATAACTATAGACGGAAGTAACAATGGTACCGACAGTCGAAATCTCACCATTATTAATAATAATACTGTTACGGGATCATCTGCAATTCGAATTAATAGTGCAGGAACAGGGTTGGGCTCTAACAATGTTACCCTTAAAAACCTTATCCTTAATGCTGGGGACAACACCGCCACCTCAGGTCCCAGCGGTATTAACGTTGCAGGAAATGATAACGATAACCTGAGCATTTTGAATAATGTTATTCAAAAGGCATCAATAGGTATTGTTGTAACAACTTCTGCAACAACCGGGGCAAATGAAAACCTGGTAATCAGCAATAACCAGATTGGTTCTACACTACCTGCCGATTATGTTACTGTAGGTGGTATAAATATCACCAATAGCATTGCACCTGTTGTATCGAATAATTATATTTTCAATATTATTAATACAGCCTCCGTTAATGTATACGGTATTCAATTGAATGCACATACTACAAACGCGAAAGTGAGTCAAAACAGGATCGTTGATATTAAAAGTAATTCACCTAATGGTTACGGTGCATATGGAATTAATATCAGCAGCAATACAAACACTAACGGGATAGAGCTTTCTAACAATATGATCAGCGGAATGTCCACCGTTAATTATAGTGCTACCTCAACTACATGGAATCCTTTTGGAATCCGGATAGTTGGAGGAGCTGATCATAAGATTTATTATAACAGTATTCATTTATACGGTGTTCAGTACAACGAATTAACCTCAGCTTCACTTTCAGCTGGTTTGGTAATTACATCCAGTTCCGCTTCTAATGCCGATATAAGAAATAACATTATAGTTAACAGCCTGGAAGGTCTGCCCAATTCCACTTCATATGCAGTTTATGCAGTATCAGGCACAACCTTTGGAAATATAAATAACAACAATTATTATATTTCAGGCCCGCACGGGATATTAGGATTTTTAGGAAGTAACGCGGCAGACTTAGCTGCATGGCAGGCGGCTACTTCTCAGGATGCAAATTCTGTTTCTATAGCTCCTGCATTTGTTTCGCCTTCCGACCTCCACCTGGATCCGGCGCTCAATTCATTCCTGGATAATCTGGGTACTCCAATTGCGGGAATTTCCGTTGATTTCGACGGAGATACCAGAGATGCCACCACTCCTGATATGGGTGCTGATGAATTCTCCGCTCCGGTTTGTACTGGAGCTATCGGTGGAACGATTGCTACCACCACAGCCACCATTTGTGGGTCAGGAATTCCTGAACTTTCTGCAACCGGTTTTTCAGTTGGTTCCGGTTCTGGTTACCAGTGGCAAAGTGCTTCTGATCTTGCGTTTACAACACCTATAGATATTGCAGGACAAACAGATCCTTTCGCTTACAATGTTGTAGATCCAATTTCAACAACCACCTATTACAGGTTAAAAGTTACCTGTAATTCAGGAACTGCTACAGCCTATTCCAACGTTATTGAAATAATTGTAAATGCCAATCCTTCTGCAGTTCTTGCTCCGGTTGGACCTGTTAACCTTTGTGGAACAGAAACTGAAACCCTGACTGTTACAACCGATGCCACTAACCCCACCTACCAGTGGAGAAATAATGGAATTGACATTATCGGTGCTACAGGTAGTTCTCTTACTGTTTCCACCGGTGGTTCTTTTACTGTTACCATTTCAAATGGCTTAACAGGTTGTTCAACTACTTCCGATGCAGTATCTGTTGCTCTAAACCCTGTTCCGGAGAACGTGATGGCAACTGCCAGCGCTGCCTCTATTTGTGTTGGTGGAACTGTGGACCTTATGGCATCTTCAACAGCTGTTAACCCGGTTATACTGACACAGGATTTTGAATCCGGTCTGGGATCATGGACTGTTATAAACAATACAACTGCAACTAATCCTGCAGATGGGGCCTGGACAATCAGACCTCATGGCTATGTCTCTTCAAACTCAACACCAGTGACCTTCAACAGTCCTGGAGGCAGTAACTTTATCTTATCTAATTCTGATATTCTTGGCTCTGGAAGTAATATCAATACATTGCTGGAATCGCCTCAATTTAGCACCATAGGCTATTCGGCTGCCAGTTTATCTTTCAGACACTATTACAGGCATATTACAAATCCAGGGCAGGTTGAGATTTCAACAGATGGCCTCACCTGGAACCTTTTACAGTCTTATTCTGCAACAGCTGGAACCGAATCGAATTTTTCACTGGAAAATATCGACCTGTCAGCCTATTTGAATCAGGCATCAGTTTCCATAAGATTTAGATATGAAAATGGCTGGCTTTGGTACTGGGCTATTGATGATATTGAAATTAGCGGAACGCCATTGCCACTCACTTATGAATGGACTTCAAACCCTGCAGGATTTACTTCAAGCGAGCAAAATCCAACTGCAATTTCTCCGGCCGTTACCACAACCTACACTGTTACGGTAACCGGCATAGCAGGTTGTACCTCAACAGCAGAAGTAACCGTTACAGTTAATGCAACAACTATAACCACTCAGCCTGCCGATCAGTCGCCTTGCTTAGGTGGTAATGCATCATTTAATATTGTAGCAGATGGAACGAACCTTACCTACCAGTGGCAGAAAGATGGAGTGGATATAACCGGTGCAACATCCGATACTTATACCATTACCGGAGTAACTGCTGGTGATTTCGGAAACTATACCGTTATTGTTACCGGCGATTGTGGTGCTGTAACATCTGATGTTGCAACACTTTCAGCTGGTGTGCCAACAACCATAACCACACAGCCAACAGATCAAACTGTATGTTCCGGTGCAAGTGCAAGTTTCTCTGTTGTGGGTGCTGGATCAGGTACCTTAACCTACCAGTGGCAATTGAATGGTGTTGATATTACAGGTGCTACTGCAGCTACTTTAGATATTACCCATGCAACTTCAGCAAATGCCGGAAACTATACTGTAATAATTACAGGCGGTTGCGGATCTGTAACATCTTCGGCAGCTTCACTTACAATTAATGCGGTTACCACAATAACAACCCAACCATCTGCTGTTTCAGTTTGTTCTGGGGCCAATGCAACGTTTACAGTTGTTGCTTCGGGAACTGGAACGTTAGCGTACCAGTGGAAGAAAGATGGTGTTGACATCACAGGTGCTACTGCAGCTTCTTATACTGTAACAGGTGCTACCGCTGCCGATGCCGCTTCTTACTCTGTTGAAGTTACAGGCGATTGTGGATCGGTAACTTCTTCCGGTGCTACACTTTCAATAAATGAGGCTACTACTATCACCACACAACCAGCATCTGCATCGGTTTGTTCCGGTACAGATGCAACATTCACGGTTGTTGCCGATGGATCGGGAACCTTAACTTACCAGTGGATGAAAGATGGTGTTGACATTACCGGTGCAACATCTGCTTCTTATACTGTATCTGGCGCTACTGCCGCCGATGCAGGCTCTTACACTGTTGAAGTAACAGGTGATTGCGGCGCTGTAACATCTGCAGGTGCTGCTCTCCAGATTAGTGCAC
>JAEZCV010000036.1 GCA_023429985.1 Bacteroidota bacterium
GAGAAAGCGTTAATTTATAAGAACAGGTATGGAGTAGATGGTATTATGATCGGAAGAGCCGCCATTGGTTATCCATGGATATTTAATGAGATCCGACATTTTCTGAATACAGGAACGCATTTGCCTCCTCCAACAATAGAACAAAGAGTAGAGGTGATAAGAAAGCATTTGCATCGTTCTGTAGAATGGAAAGGATTGAAAGCAGGCATTAATGAAATGCGAAGACATTATACAAATTATTTGAGAGGACTTCCGAACATTAAAGAATTCCGATTGCAACTTGTTACCATCTCCGAGCCTGTCCTTATTGATGACGTGCTGAACAATATCATTGAAAGATATAGTGGCTACGCGTTTGAGCCGCGCAAAGTGGATATGGATGCCATGGCTTATGGTTGTGATTAATAAATGCCTGATTCATTTTTTTACTGCACCCAAAGCATTTAATACTTCCTTATCTAATGGGTCAAAACCCGGATCGAAATAGTCTGTGAGTATGCCTTCCTCATTAATAATGTATTTAGAAAAATTCCAGGAAGGGTCTTTATCGTTCCAGCCATTCATTGGTTTATGAGTAAGCCATTTATAAATTGGATGTTGTTCCGCCATTTTCTTAACAATAGTTTTTTGAACTACTGGAAAGTTTAGCTGGTATACCGTAGTGCAAAATTGCTGAATCTCTTCATTGGTTCCAGTTTCCTGTTCATTAAAATCATCGGAGGGGAAGGCAATAATTACCAGCCTGTTTTTTTCCTGACTATACAATTGCTGCAAACTTTCATACTGATTGGTATAGCCACAATTGCTTGCTGTATTAACCACGATGATCTTTTTTCCTTTGAACTTCTCCATGGAAATAATTTCTCCATTTAAAAGTTTCGCCTGCAGTGAATAAAATGATATGGGTGGGGCAGTGCCTGCCCGGTTTGCTTTATGAAGTTTTCTCCCCCCGAATTTTATAATTACCGGGTAAAATATTTTTAAAATCCTCTGGCGCAGGTTCATATATTAAACATACAGAGTTTCCGCCATGGCAAAGTAATTGTACATCTGTTAAAAAGATTAATTATGAAAGCTTTAGTGATAGGAATATTTAGCCTTGCTGTGTTGAGTTGTGGCGGAGCTACCGATGGGATGCTTCTACAGATACCACCACCATGCCGGTAGATACCAATATCAACAATCCTAATGTAGACCACATCAACAGGTCGGATGGAACCATCCCCTTAGATTCATTCAGAAATGCAGGCGATTCAATGCCCTCTACGAATTAAAGATTGAATGGAATAGCAACGCTAACATCGTCCCATGCGATATTAAGAAAGAGGGTCTTTCCTTTTTGGGTAAAATCAATTGTGAAAACCTCAACAGGTTCATTTGTTTTAATAACGGGAACGTTTAGTCTTGCCACATCCTTTTTCTCGTCATATTTAAATGCTCCCCAAACATCGGTGTCTTTATTTATGATGATGGTCCATTGGGTGGAATCCGGGATGGCATAAAGCGTATATCTTCCTTTAGGAACTTTGGAGCTGCCAAGTTTTACGTCTTTAAAAAATTCTATTTCCGTTGCTTCATTGGCACCTAACCTCCAAATGGTATTGTATTCAATCAGTTCGCCAAAGACCTTGCGATTGTTCTTTTGCGGACGGCTGTAAAGAATTCTTGTTACAGGTGCTTCTTTTATTTTATCCTGGCTTTTTAAAACAGTGTAGTCGTGCGGGAAGTAAGCCATGTCGAGTGGCGACTGATCCAGGGGAGAAGCTTTTGTTTTATTGGAAGCAAGCGATTGTGCCCCGGCAAAATTTATAGAAAGAAGAAAAACGAAGGATAAAAGGAATTTATTCATCTGGCAATTTTTTGCAAAAGTAAACTCAGAGAAAAGAAGAACGTCAATGTTTAATGTAAAAGTTGAACAAGTGTTTGTTTTGCAAATTGTTTAACATCGGGGAAGAAGTTCTGAAAATTTTTTTCCAGTTCATTATAATGGATTTGGAACAATTCAAAGGCCCTGGAGCTGTTATTCATATAAAGTGCGCGCATGGATAGCCCTCTCAGGCTTTGCTCAATTCCATGAAAATAGAGGTAATTGCCCAGCCAATTATGTTTGACCATATGGGTTTTTGCAGAAATAAAAGAAGCAGGCAGGTCGCTTTCATAATCTTCAAGGATACTATAGGTAGTTGTTGCCAGCCGGTTCAGGCTTCCTTTCTCTTCATTTTCGATTTGTTTGGCCAGGAAGTGATCGAACAACACATCTATAATAGCGCCGCTGTATAAACGATAATCGGGCCTGAATATTTCTTTAGCCAATTTTACCGAAATATGGTTATCGGTGTATTCATCTATACGCCTGTGTAAGGTTATGCCTTGCCGTATATCCTTTTTGAAGCTGTTTTTTGATGCCCCTTTTACATAATCACTGATAATATTTCCAACAACAATTTGCGGGTTTTCGAAAGAGAGGTAAGCGTGCGCCAAAAAATTCATCCCTATAAAAGTACAATTCATCCGTGTTAACAATATTCCAACCATTGTTAAGACGTTTAACATAGTCATCCAATCGTCACAAAGGATTTGCACAAGGCTGTAACCCGATCTAGTTTTGTGTCGTCAGATGATTCAATAAAACAATTTTTTAAAATTATAAATCAGCATCATGAAACGTTTAGTATTAATTCTTGCAATGATTGCCTCAATGGGAATAAGCAGCTTTGCAAATGAAACCAAAATCGCACCTGCAGCATTAAATTATTTCAATAACTCTTTTAAGTCCGCCGTTCAGGTAGAATGGTTCGCGGGTGAAAATTATTATAAAGCCAACTTTGTACAGGATGGACAGTATCTTACCGCCTTCTTCGATGCCAATGGCGAATTCCTGGCCGTTTCCAGGCATATCAGTGCCCTTCAATTATCGGTAGAACTCCAGGCATCTTTAAAAAAGATCCAGGGTGAATTTTGGATCACCGGACTGTTTGAAGTGGCTGAAGAAACAGGAACAACATATTATTTGACACTTGAGAACGCCGATTCAAGACTCGTGTATAAATCTTCGGGTTCCACCTGGAGCCAGTACCAGAAACTATCAAAGTCCTAGGAAATTTTTCAGGTGTCTTTATCCCGCCATGGCTTGTGCCGGCGGGATTTTTTTTTAGCTAAATTTGCCGCTTAATTGAAAAATATGAACAAAGGCCCGGTATCGAAATTTATTGAACATCACTATCGCCATTTTAATGCAGCCGCTTTAATTGATGCTTCTAAAGGATATGAACAACATTTGCTGGAAGGCGGAAAGATGATGATCACGCTTGCCGGCGCCATGAGTACCGCAGAGCTGGGAATTTCGCTGGCAGAAATGATCAGGCAGGATAAAGTGCATATTATCAGCTGTACAGGTGCCAACCTGGAGGAGGATATTATGAACCTCGTGGCCCATAATCATTACGAACGCCTGCCTAACTGGAGAGATCTTACACCGGAAATGGAATGGGACCTTTTGGAAAGAGGATTAAACCGCGTTACCGATACCTGCATACCCGAAGAAGAGGCTTTTCGCCGTATTCAAAAACATATTCATAAGATCTGGAAAGATGCAAATGATAAGGGTGAAAGATATTTCCCTCATGAATACATGTATAAACTGCTGTTAAGTGGTGTAATGAAAGATGATTACCAGATAGATCCGAAGGACAGCTGGATGATTGCGGCCGCTGAAAAAAATCTTCCCATTATTGTAGGTGGCTGGGAAGACAGTACCATGGGAAATATTTTTGCCTCCTATGTTTATAAAGGAGAGATCAATGCTTCTACCATGAAAAGCGGTATTGAATACATGGTGTGGCTGGCCAATTATTACAAGGATAATTCGGCGGGAAAAGGCATTGGTTTCTTCCAGATTGGTGGTGGCATTGCCGGCGATTTTCCTATTTGCGTGGTTCCCATGATGTACCAGGATCTTGAAATGCATGAAATCCCATTCTGGAGTTATTTCTGCCAGATCAGCGATTCCACTACTTCCTATGGTTCTTATTCAGGTGCACATCCCAATGAAAAAATTACCTGGGGTAAGCTGGATATCAAAACACCGAAATACATAATTGAAAGCGATGCAACCATAGTGGCACCACTTGTTTTTGCGTGGATACTTGGCTGGTAGTATCAGTTATTAATTATCTAAAAAATTCTATCACAACTGGGGTGGAATGTTGAAATTTTCTTTGGAACTAATCCATAGAAAGATCTCTCTTCAGCATTTCATCCCTGTTTGCCATTTCCCAGGCTGTATAAAATACAAACTGCGCGCGCTTTGCCAGTAAATTATAATTGATCTTATCGGGTGTATCGGTTGGCCTGTGATAATCGGCATGGGTTCCGTTGAAATAAAAAATGATAGGCACACCATGTTTTGCAAAGTTGTAATGATCGCTGCGGTAATAAATGCGCATGGGATCTTTTGGATCGTTGAATTTATAATCCAATTCCAACTTAGTGTATTTTTTATTTACAGCTTCGCTGATGGGCCTCAGGTCGGAGCTCAGTTTATCATCACCCACTACATAAACATAATTGGTAGAATCGCCATAAGTTCTTTTGGGATCAATGCGTCCGATCATATCTATGTTTAAATTGGCGGTTGTGTTTTCTAAAGGAAAAACCGGGTGGTCTCCATAAACGCCAGAACCCCACAATCCTTTTTCTTCTCCACTAACAGTCATAAAAATTACAGTTCTTCTCGGTCCTTTGCCTTCGGCTTTTGCTTTTGCAAATGCTTCTGCCAGTTCAATTACACTTACGGTTCCCGAGCCATCATCATCCGCGCCATAATTGATAATGGAATCTCTTTTTCCAATGTGGTCGTGGTGTGCAGTTATAATGAGATATTCATGTTTCAGATCACTGCCTTCAATCATCCCCAATACGTTTGAAGTTTGTAATGGAATGGAAGCCTTTCTTGTTTCAAGTTGAATTTGTGCCGGGAATTTTCCAATCATCGAATCCTCTTTATCATGATCGATATAGGGGCGGTTCATGATCTTTTCGGCCATGGCCGTTGATATGTTGTATTGCTGTGGAGCAATGGAAGATTTGAAAATATTAATTGTTTGCGATCCTTTACGGGAAGCCGGAGTTTTTTTGGGATAATCATTGGCTATGAACAATATGCCGGCAATTCCTTTGTTGATGAGCGTTCGGTACAAAGCCATACCCGTTGTTCGGGGCATCATTATAAGCTTTCCGGTAAGATTCATTTTTCTTGCAGAGTCTATGCTTTTATTTCCAATATAAACCACCTCGTTAAATCGAAATGTTGCATCGGCATTTGAAGAAATGTTCACGTTGAAATCTTCATCAAGCTGAAACTTTTCTCCATTTATAACAACTTCAGCATGCAAAAGACTATCCTGGTAAATGTTATAATACATGTGGAAGTTGCCCTTGTTTGCGGGTTGCAGGCCAATTTTCAAAAACTGGTTTTCGATATAGGCTGCAGCCTTTCTTTCTCCCGGCATTCCTGTTTCCCGGCCTTCCATTTCGGCTGAGGCAATTATGTATAAATGCTTTTTTAGATCGGCAGCAGTGATGGTCTTTGCAAACTTTTCTGGCTTGGGAATTTTTTGTGCATACGGAGTAAGTACACTAAACGATAGGGCAATCAGCAGTAAATATTTCATATTGAAATTTAGTAAAATTGAAGGAATGAAATAAGATTTGATATAACCGTTCATCATTTATATCCATACAACCAATGAAATGGAATTGTATTGTTCACATCCGGGCAGGTAAAAAATTCAGAAAGAAATCAGCAGGAAATTTTTGCAACCCTGTTTTGATGTCTTCCGCCTTCAAAAGCAGTATCTAAAAATACATTCACCATTTCTTCGGCTTCGGGTGTTGATACAAAACGTGCAGGTATACAAAGAATGTTGGCATCGTTATGCTGCCTTGCCAGCCTTGCAAGGTCGGTATGCCAGCAAATGGCAGCTCTAATTCCCTGGTGTTTGTTGGCCGTGATGGCAACTCCATTCGCACTTCCACAAATTAATATTCCCCAGGATGCTTCTCCCGATTCAACGGAATTGGCAACAGGATGAGCAAAATCGGGGTAATCTACCGAATCGGCAGAATAGGTTCCAAAATCTTTTACTTTCAACCCTTTACTTTCCAGCAATTCGTGGAGGATGGTTTTAAACTCAAAGCCTGCATGGTCGGCGCCTATTGCAACGGGTTTGGACAAATCGAATTTATTCATAATAGAATTTTCACAAAGTTAGCATTGCGGTAAGCAATGAAATTATCCGGGTGAAAAAATTTAACTCCACTCTTCTGCGTCGCGCACTGCTCTTTGCTTATCTACCCTTCGAACAAGAATGATACTCACCAAATAAAGGATAATTAAAGGAATGGCAACAGCAAGCTGGCTGATGATATCCGGACCTGGGGTAATAAGTGCCGCCACAACAAAAATGATAACAATGGCGTACTTGCGCATCTTTACCAGGTAAGATGCAGTGATCAGTCCAACCCTGGCCATAAAATACATTACAAGTGGTAATTGAAAGGCCAGCCCGCTTCCCAGCACCAGCGGAAGCATCATGTCGATATAACTGTTGATTGTCCAATGATTTTCCACTATTTCGTCGAGCTGGAAATTGAAAAAGAAATTGATAGCGTAGGGAGATACAACGAAATATCCAAAAGCGGCTCCCAGGAAAAAAAGGAAAGAAACCCAGAAAATCACCCCTCTTGTTCCCTGCAGTTCCTTGTTGGTAAGTGCCGGACTTACAAATTTCCAGAACTGGTAAAAAACATAGGGGAAAGCAAGTATAAGTCCACTTACCAAAATAACTGTAAACCACATGCTGAACTGACCTGTTACATTAATACTTTGCATGGTTAGTTTAATGCCTTCCATGCAAAGGGCATCACCCAGTTGCAGCGATCTTCCCAGTTTGCAGATCACACCGTAAGTAGGGAAATCATCATTGGTGGGACCAAAAAGAATTTTCTTAATAATGAATTTCTGAAAGATACCGGCAACAACAGCACCTACTCCAATGGCAATGATGCTCCGGAAAATATGCTTTCTTAATTCATCAAGATGGTCGATGAAAGACATTTCCGCACGATCCTTTCCTTTTCTATTTAAAAAGCTTAAGCCCATGTAAAGTGCGGCAAAGATAGTTGATGACAAAGGCAGAAAGGGTTGATCCTTTGATTTTTTAAATAAAAAAAGCCGCCCTTGCAGGCGGCCTTTTCTTATAAATGAACGGGGATTATTTAGGTTCCAATCCGTTATTGATCAAAAATACAAGATTAGCACGGTGGGCTTTAGAATCTTCATTGGTAGATAAAGCAGTACCCATCAGGGTTTTTACTTTTTTCACAGCATATAATGCTCCTGCCTTGGCAACATCATCGTATTGCTTGTTCTTATCTTCAATAATGCTCAACAGTCCTTTTACATACTGTGTTTGAAGGTACTGGCGATAAACATTCACATTGGTTTTAAGATCGGCGCTGAAAATGGCTGTATTCAGGTCGTTCAAAACATTGGCAACGCTATACTGGTTTCCATAAAGCCTGCTGTTGGTGATCCTTTGCAAGGTGATTGGATGAAGAATATGCATCAATGCACCGTTAACCTGTTGTGATAAAAGACTTCCGGTGATTTTAAAATCATCACCATTAAATGCCTGGTTAAAGCCACGGCGCTGTGGTTGCAAATAAGCAAATACCTGCTGGTCTGCATTAAATGCATCCGGAGCAAAAACATATTTGCTTAAAGTAGCCATTGCTTTTTTCTGGTAGGCAAGTGGAACCGGTGTAAATGGTTTGTTAGATGATCTTTGTTCAGGGAAACTCCTGTCAACATAAACGCCACCAATGTAACGGCTAACTGCCGATATCATTCCAAATCTTTGTCCAAGCAAAGTGCCATAACGGCTGCGTAATTCGGCATACGACTGGTCTGGCTTGCTGTATTTGGCAACCAGTTTGCTCATCATGCTGTTCACCAGTTTAAACCTGTCCTCGGCATAAGCAACAGCATCGCTGGTAAGGTCGTTCACGTTCACGCGCGGGTCAATTGCTTTTCCGGGAGAGCGCATGTCATCACCATCATTTCCAAAAGCAAGTCGTGGATCGGTGCTGCGGTTAAGAATAGTTTTTAATGCTGCAGCTTCTTCAGATTCATTTAACGGAGTATATCCAAATTCAATTGCCCAGTCGTCGTAAGGGCCGGGAACTGTTGTATAGTATTCACCTTGTTTTGTTCTGTCCATTGCAATATTAATTGCCGGATAGTCCATTACAGAGCCGGTTAAACCAACCTCGCTGGTAACAGCTTTGTTATTGATTTCTGCAGGTGACCAAAGCTGGCTGGATTTCATGTTATGGTTCAAACCAAGGGTATGACCCATTTCATGCAATACCAGGTAAGTAAGGAATTGCTTATGCATTTCACTTGCTTCATTTTTATCGGCATCAACTGCATCAAGGAAGGTAGTTCCAGTAATGAACTGGGCTTTTAATTCAGATGCAAGATTGCAATATGCATGATTGCTATGCTCCATTCCGGGAAAATGAAGCTGGCTCAGATCTGCAGAAGATGTGCTGCCATTGAATAGTTCATCATAAACGGCAGTAAAGCTTCCGCTATACCACTCAATGGTAATGTCAGAACCAATGATCTCACCGGTTTTAGGGTTTACGAAGCTTGGTCCGATAGCACCGTAAGAAGGGTTGGCAGAAGCCACCCAGCGAATAACATTATAACGAATGTCAGATGGATCCCATTCAGCATCATCAGGCATGATCTTCATTTGAACAGCATTTTTAAAACCTGCTTTTTCAAATGATTTATTCCATTTATGTCCGGCATCAACAATAATCTGGCGGTACTCATGCGGTGTTGTGTTTTCAACCCAGAAAACAATTGGCTGAACAGGCTCGCTCAAAGCAGCTGATGGATCTTTTTTAACCAGGTTCCAGCGGTTGATTTTGTCCTTATAAGGAACAGGGCTGATGCTGGTTTGATTGGTAACCTGCTGTGTGAAATAACCAACTCTTGGATCGTCCATGCGGGGTCTGAAATTATTTTCAGGCATTTCTATAAGGCTGTGTTGCATACGCACCCTTACATAACGCGGGTCGGTGATGTCTTTTCCACCCGAAACCATTGCCATGGGATTATCATAGGCAAGGTCCACAACAAAGTCGGTATTATCCGGGAAGGATTTTACCGCGTGGTATTTGGATTTGGAAGGATTAAGATTTCCCAGATTAAACATCATATTGGCCATTCCGGGAGGCATGATGGGTTTTACAGGATCAAGCTTTTCGCTCAGGAAAAGTCCATCTGCATTTACCAGGTAACCATTTTCATCTTCGGCCGTGATCTTTTCCGAAACAATAACTGCTTCCGGCTTATCTACATCTTTGGTTTTGCTTACCGGGTTGGAAGGGTCGTACCAGAAATTGGTATTTACGCGTGCAATCTCGATCTTATCGTAAGATTTCTGAGGTTTGAAAACAAAATTAGAGCGATGCATACTCTGGTTCAGGTATAATGAAGTAGGTCCGCTTAAAGAAAAGCTCTGGTAGATGTATTCTTTTCCCAGCTGGTCTTTCTTCACATACAACTGAACGCTTCCTGTGACAGTATCCTGGTATACTGTGAAAAGGCCGTCGATCTTACGACTGCTTTTTGTTTTATCGGGAATTCCCGATTTTTTTGCTTTGGAAGAATCAGATGCGGGAGGCGCAGGCTGTTTTTTGTCCTGGGCATAAGCTCCCGACATAGCCAATGCAAAGGCTAATAATAAAATAGATTTTTTACTCATATACATTTTTTGATACTGAAAAGTTAATAGCTAAAGCAAAGCAAATAAATTTCATGGGATGAGAGCACGAATTCAATGATGACAGGAAAAACTTACTTTAAAACCTTAAGTTTTACCATCTCGATCCGGGTATCGCTAACGCTGAGGATATCGAATTCAAAATCGCCAATTATGATCCGTTCTTTCTGTTGGGGTATGGTCTCGTGGTGATCAATGATATATCCTGAAAGTGTTTCTGCCTCGTATTCAGGAAACTCCAGGTTATATTTTTCAGCAATATAATCAAGTTCCAGTCTTCCCGAAAATATATATTCATTGTCGGAAAGTCTTTTCTCAACAAATTCTTCGCTATCGTATTCGTCGTGAATCTCTCCAAAAATTTCTTCCAAAAGGTCTTCCATGGTAACTATGCCGGCCGTACCACCAAATTCATCTACCACCCAGGCAACACTTTTCCTGTCCTTGGTAAATTTTCCAATGAGGTCGGTAGCGCTCATGCTTTCCGGAACTGCAGGAATGGGCAATAGTATAGCATTGAGATCTGCCGGTCCTTTAAAAAGATCGAGCTGGTGAATATATCCAACGATATTATCAATATTTCCTTCAAAAACAACCAGCTTACTCAGTTTGGTTTCTATGAATTTCTGCCTGGCCTGTTCGGGTGTGGATTTTAGCTCTATCCCAATAATTTCTTTGCGGGGTACAAGGCATTGCCTGATCTTGATCCTGGGAAGTTCCAGCGCATTTTCAAACAGTTCGGTGTTCAGGTCCTGGCCTTCAAAGTCTGCATCATTATTTTGCTGGAAAAGTGTGTCGTGGGTGCTGCTAGAAAGGCTGTCCTTATCTTCTCTCATTCTTACATTGAATATGTATTTCAACACCCAGGAGGAAAGAGAAAGAAATAAAGTGGAAACCGGTAAAAGCAACTGGTAGAAAAAATCTATCAGCCAAACCAGTTTCGAAAGAATCAGGTTACTGTTGGCCCGGAAAATAGCGCGGGGCATGAATTCTGCGAATATCAGCACTACAAAGGTTGCCAGAACAATATCCAGAATGATCCGGGGTGTATCAAAGCCTCTTAATCCAATCAGATCCCAAAGCGGATAGGTAACCTGGGTAAATAAAAGTGCAAAGCAAACCAGGAAAATGGTAAAACCCAGAAGTGTTGTACTAAGGAACTGTTGAGGATTTTCTATCAGCTTCGAAAGCAGGATGGCGCTCTGGTGTCCCTGCTTTTTCTTTAGCTCAATGCCAAAACGGTTGGCACTGTAAAAAGCCATTTCCACACCTGCAAAAAAACCCATCATGAGAATGGTAACAAAAAACCAGATCAAGGTGGTCAGGGCGATCATGGGATAAAGATATATAATCCTCAGGAGCCGTTAATAAACGGACCTACAATTTCCACCGCTTCCCTGCAGGCATTTTCCAGGTTATCATTTACAATTATATTGTTAAATGAATGACTGAACGACAACTCATAAGCCGCCTTTCCAACCCTGGCATTAATAGATTCTTCGGTTTCAGTGCCCCTGTATAATAATCTTTTCTTTAGTTCATCTACACTGGGCGGCTGAATGAAAATTGAAAGCGTTGTTTCCGGAAATTGCTGCTGCACATGAATAGCGCCTTTAACATCTATATCCAGCACCGGAATTTTTCCTTTATTCCAGATGCGATGGATTTCGGATTTTAAAGTGCCATAATATTTTCCTTCATAAACCATTTCCCATTCAACAAATTCTTCGTGCTGGATCTTATTATTAAAATCTTCCTGGGAAAGGAAATAATAATCAATACCATCCTTTTCACTGCCCCTGGGCTTACGTGTTGCCGCCGAAACTGAAAATTCAAGTTTGTTTGAAAATTGTTTTAACAGGTGACGGGTGATACTGGTTTTTCCAGAGCCTGAAGGAGCAGTAATGATCAGTATTTTTTGCTGCGTGTTTATAGTCATGAGCTAAAGCAGCGAAGGTAACCACAGCTTTTAATCTTCAAAGGCAAAATTTTCAATTGAATAAAAAAATATCTGTATTCGCCTTTCCTAACTAAAAATTTCCTTTCAGCCCGAAGTTTTAAAATCATTTAATGGAATGATTAATTTTCTGCCGTGGAGCATGTAGAGTTTTTTCATAAGGCCCATTTTGAATTCCGTTATCATCGCAAAAAAGCCAAACGGTCTATAGCACATTTTATAGATTATTTCTGGGAAACCGATTTCGATGAACTTTTGAATCAATACCCACAAGGGTTTTCCGATGCGCTCTTCCCAAATGTGGGTTACACCTACCTGGTTAACCTTGGAACACCTTTTATTATGCAATTGGGTGATGCGTGTTTTGAAATGCGAAAAGATGGATTTCTGCCCAGGTATAAACATATGACCTGCCATCATTCAAAAGGCAACCGGATCTTTGGTATCAAGTTCAGGGTTTCTCCTGTGCTATTCGAAAAAAAAATAAACTTTTCCGAATACCGCGAATACATTTTCCCTTTGTCATATTTAATTGAATCAGGAATTGTAAATGGAATTAAAATGGCTGCCGACTTTGAATCCCGCGTTGAAATGGTTTCTTCCTATTACGAGGGAATTGTGCACAGGCACGCGGGTTCTTTCAGGAAAGTTGATATTGTTACCCAGATTTTAAAAGAATGTAATGAAAAAAATCTTTTTAATATTTCGGTTGAAGAATTGTCATCACATTACAAGATAAGTTCACGAACACTGCAAAGATATTTTGAAGCAGCAACAAGCATCAGCAGCAAGCAGGCATTGCAGATCATGCGTATTCGCAAAGCCATAGAAGAACTCACCACCGATCCTGCACAGTTTCACTTCAGCACTTATGGCTATTACGACCACAGTCATTTTTACAAGCACCTGCGCTCATTTGTTTCACAGCATACCATAAAGCTAGTACAACCGCATCTTAAATTATTAAAGGGAATTGAAACCGGGTGATCAATTACCACCTGCCCTCCGCCTTTCTTCTTCCGATGCTGTTGTTCTTTTTCTTTCAGCTTGTACTTTGTTGCTTCCAAAACGGTAAGAAAAACTGAGGTTGGCTACACGTGATTCCCTGAAAGCATGCCAGTTTTCGATATAGTTACCTTCATATACAACCCTTGCTTTGGGTAGGTTGGTCCAGAAAATATCACTTGCATTAAAACGAATGGTACCTTTTCCCTGCAAAACAGTTTTTTGCACACCTGCTGCAAGGCCCCACTGTGGTTGTAATACCATGTATCCGCTTCTGCCCCCTGAATTGAAATTAACATTCAATTCTGCGCCCCAGCCTTTTTTAAAGCTGAAGGAATTATTCGTTCTGATATTTGCAGCCGGTTTCCCTTTGTTCAATTCAATTCCACCAATGCTTCCATTAAAATGATTATAAAAAACTGTAAGGTTATTCATCATGTTCCACCAGCTGTTTATTCGTACAGGAAGCGTTGCAGTTAAACCAAAATAATCCGAAGATCCAAGGTTAACAGGTTTTTGAACCGTAATGTTTGAATCCTGTCCGGGCTTGATCTCGAAATCGGGAATTACATCAAGTATTCTTGATAATACAAGATTCTGTGGATCGGTGGTATGACTGTAGCCAAGCGAGAAGTATAATTTTTTATAAGTATAGTTTAATTCGGTGGACCAGGTCATCTGGGGTTTTAATAAAGGTTCGCCGGTTGAATATATGGTAGCATCTACCTGAAAAATAAATGGGTTGAGTTGCTGGTATCCCGGACGGTCGATTCGCCTGCTGGCAGACAGCCCTAAGGAATGATCCTCGTTAAACCTATAATTTAAAAATGCACTTGGAAATAATTCAAAATAATTGTTGTTAAATCGTTTGTTGTTTTTAACCTGCCTGGTTTTTATGCTTGTGTGTTCACCTCTTAAGCCCAGTTGCAAACTGAATTTTTTGAATTCCCTACTTGCATTAACATATCCTGCATTATTGTATTCTTCATAAAAGAAACGATTGGTTTTGGTTTCATCCACTACGGTTCCGGAATTGTAAACATTAAAGAACTTTGCATCATTATCCGATGAAACATAACTGGTTTTAAAACCGGCTTCAAATTTTGTTGTTTTATTGAAAGGATGAACATAATCAACTTTTGCAGTTTTAAGATCAAGATCGCCCAGCTGATCACCATCTAAAATTTCATCTTCACTTTTAGGTGTTCCGTTCATTTCAAAAAAATGGCTTGCTGTACGTGTTAAAGAAGATGAGCTAAACCTGCCATAATCAACATCTGCTGTTAGTTCACGTCCCAGGCTGTCGAAGCGATGTTTGAGATTAATGTTGGCAACAAGGTTTGTAAACTGGTCGTTATTTGTTCCGACAGATAAAAACTTAAAATCCGGCTGCCCCTGGTTATCGTTTACCAGGGTATTGATATCTGCACGGCGCGTAAAAGATGTGCGGCTGCTGTTTACAACAAATCCGATAATTGTTTTTGATGATGGGAAAAAATCTGCACCTGCCCGAAGGGAATGGCTGTTCATGGGCATTACAGCATAGTTGTCTTTGTCGTCTGAACCAATGAAAACTCCATCATTATAAAAATTCCTGTTGATCACCAGGTGGTTTAAATTTTTCCTGTAATAATAATTATAGCTTCCAAAAAGGTTCATGGTTTTATTTCTGAAATTAATGTTACCGCCGGCGTTTGCTTTTGGATAAATTCCCTGGCCATAACCTGCAGTTAAGGTGCCATTGGTGCCCTGGCGCTGATCTTTTTTCATGCGAATGTCAATGATACCCGAATTACCTGCCGCATCATATTTAGCGGAAGGGTTGGTAATGATTTCAATTCTTTCTATTGCATTGCTGGGAAGTCCGCGCAGGTAGTTGGCAAGATCGGCACCCGACATGGCTGAAGGTTTTCCATCTATCATAATTATTACACCGGCACGGCCTCTCAGGCTAATAGCATCATTCTGGTCGATGGTAATTCCGGGTGAAATTTCCAAAACTTCCAGCGCAGAACTTCCGGTACTTAAAATGCTGCTTTCAACATTTACCACCAGCCTGTCGTTAAGTCGTTGTATAAAAGGTTTTTTTGCAGACACTGTTACCGATGATAGTTCTGTTGTGGAAGTTTGCAAATTAATTGGTTCAAGTTGAAGCTCGGATTTTGCAAGTGTTAGTAAAAAGGGATCTGTATAGGTTAAAACATAACCAATGGCAGAAATCCGAAGCCTGTAATTTCCAAACGCAATGTTCTCCAACCATGCTTTCCCGCTATTATCCGTTACGGCTGTTTTTATAAGGGATGAATCAGCGGATTTCAATAATTCCACCGTGATTCCATCGGCTGGGGTACCGTTTTCTTTTAAAACTTCGATCGAAATTTTTCCTTTCTCATTTTGAGAAGAAGCTTTAAAATTTATAAACAGGCAAATCAGGAATGCCAGTAGAATGCGCATGATATTTTTTTTCAAAAAACATTCAATTCTACTGGTTGATTTTTATAAAATGTATTAAAAGATGAAAAGCCTGACCTGAACGGACAATTTTCTACATTTTCAATTCCTCGCGTTGTCCGATTTTTACATGCCATTTATTTTTTTTGCCACAAGGGCACGAAGACACGAAGCAGGAAGCATTTTGTTCTTTGTTTCCTTGCGACTTTGTGGCAATATTTTTCTTCGCCACTAGGGCACGAAGACAAGAAGCAGGAAGCATTTTATTCTTTGTTTCTTTGCGACTTTGTGGCTATAATTTTTCTTCGCCACAAGGGCACGAAGACACGAAGCTGGAAGCAGATTATTCTTTGTTTCCTTGCGACTTTGTGGCTAATATTTTTCTTCGCAACAAGGGCACAAAGACAGGTAGTTGAATGCGTATTAGCCTTGTAGCCTTGCGACTTTGAAACTTTAGAAACTAAAATCCTAATCTTTGCACATGAATGAAAATGCAGAAAACATAAATGCGCTGATCAGGAACAGAAGGTCCACTTTTCCAAAACAGTTTGCCGAGGGAAAAAGAATTGATGATTCGGTAGTTGAAAATATTTTGGAGAATGCAACCTGGGCGCCCAGTCATGGAAACATACAGCCATGGAAATTTGTAGTTTTTACAGGAGAAGGAATAAAAAAACTGGCCGCTTTTCAAAGCGAATTATATAAGGAATCGTCAGGCGAAAAATTTAAAGAAACAACCTATGCAACGCTACAGTCCAACCCATTAAAGGCTTCTCATATAATTGCCATTTGTTTAAAAAGAGATCCCAATAAAAAATTTCCCGAGATAGAAGAAATTTCGGCAGTGGCATGTGCAGTGCAGAATATGTATTTAACCATTGCAGCTATGGGCATTGGTGGTTATTGGACTACAGGCGGTATTACCTATAACGAAAAAGCAAAGCCTTTTTTTGGATTGAATGAAGATGATAAACTGATGGGCTTTTTCTACCTGGGAGAGATAGCAGTTCCTTCTCCCGAAAAAAGCCGGCATCCTTTGGAAGAAAAGGTAGAATGGGTGAGAGGCTGATGGTTAATTCATATTAATCAATTCGCCGGATCTCAGCACCCAGGTCCTGTAATCGTTTATCAATGTACTGGTAGCCACGGTCTATCTGGTCGATGTTTTGAATGATGCTTTTTCCTTCGGCACTGAGGGCAGCAATGAGCAGGGCCACACCTGCCCTGATGTCGGGAGAGCTCATATTTATGCCGCGAAGTTTGTGTTTTCTTTCAAGTCCAATAATAGCAGCGCGGTGCGGATCACAAAGAATGATCTGCGCTCCCATGTCAATAAGTTTATCTACAAAGAACAAACGGCTTTCAAACATTTTCTGGTGCACGAGAAGTGATCCTTTTGCCTGCGTTGCCACAACAAGAATGATACTTAAAAGATCGGGTGTAAATCCCGGCCATGGATGATCGTAAATGTTGAGCACTCCGCCATCCAGGTAGGTTTCCACTTCGTAAATTTCCTGTTCAGGAATATGGATATCATCGCCCGATAAATTGATTTCGATACCAAGCTGCCTGAATTTGGAAGTGATGACGCTTAGATTTTCCACCCCGGCGTTTTTAATTACAATATCGCTCTGGGTCATGGCCGCCATCCCAATAAAAGAACCAATTTCAATCATGTCGGGCTGAATGCGATGCGAGGTGCCATGGAGTTTTTCAACGCCCTGTATTACCAGCATATTACTTCCAATGCCTGTGATTTTTGCACCCATTTTATTCAGCATTTTACACAGTTGCTGAATATAGGGCTCACAGGCAGCATTATAAATTACGGAACTTCCCTGCGCCATTACTGCGGCCATCACAACGTTGGCTGTTCCGGTAACAGAAGGTTCATCCAGTAAAATATATTTTCCTTTTAAGCCCGTAGTTGAAAAATAGTAAAAGCCATCTTCGCCATAATAGGTGAAGTCGGCACCTAGTTTTTTAAAACCTTCTATATGTGTATCGAGCCTTCTTCTTCCTATTTTATCGCCACCCGGTTTAGGAATGAAAGCTTTTTTGAACCTTGCAAGCATGGGTCCTGCAAACATTACCGATCCGCGTAGTTTGCCGCTTTTAGATTTAAAGTCTTCCCCTCTCAAATAATTCAAATCCACATCATCTGCCTGGAAGGTGCAGGTATGCCTGTCGGTTCTGTCGATCTTTACGTTCATTTCTCCGAGCAACTCAATCAGGTTATTTACATCCAGGATATCGGGGATGTTGCTTATGGTTACTTTTTCATCTGTGAGTAAAACGGCACTGATAATTTGTAATGCTTCGTTCTTTGCACCCTGTGGTAAAATTTCTCCTTTTAATCTTTTCCCGCCTATAACTTCAAATGATGCCATTGATATGTTTTAATGATCTATGCAAATTACTTGCTAAATGCAAAAGGCCGGCATTTTCGCCGGCCCTGGTATTGTGTAAATAAATTAAAACCGTTTTTTACCAAACTTTCCGCCGCCACCTCGTTTATCATTTCTTCCACCACCATTATTTCCACGGTTCTGGAATTTGCCGCGCTGTTGTCTTCCATATCCGCCCCGGTCACGTTCACGGTCCTGCGATGGCCTGTAAGCTTTTACATAAGGTGTGTTGGTAAATTCAAGTTGTCCTTTTGTAAGATTGGTCAATTCACTTTGTATGGCATCGTCGTGAACAACATCTTTATGCCAGTTATTGTAAGCCAGCTTCATGTAGTAGGCTATAGCATTGGCGAAGCCCTGGCGTTTTTCGGGATTATCTTCTTTCAGGGCCTTGTCAATTACCAGCTCAAGATTTTTTCCAAGGTGAGAATACCTTGGATATCTTTTTGGATAGGCAAGAGGGCCTGGTTTAACTTTATAAGTTTCTTTTTTGGGAATGGGGTAGGGACTGTCTACATCTAATTTAAAATCGCTGATATAAAAGAGGTGATCCCAGAGTTTATGTCGGAAATCTTCAACATTTTTAAGGTGAGGGTTTAAAAACCCCATAAGCTCAATTACCACGTAAGCCTGCTTTTGTCTTCGCTCCCTGTCCTCAATTGACAAAAGGTGTTCTACCATTCTTTGAATATGACGTCCATATTCGCGCATGGTCAGGTAGTTTCTAGTAGTATTATACTCCATCGAAGCAAATGTAATGAAGAATGGCTTTTCTTACTATAACTGAAGAATTTTAGTTTAGTTGTCTTCCTGCCGAGGGCAGGTGTAGGCGTTTCGTTAGTATGATCCCGCTCCCGCTCTCTTTCCCCGCACTTCTATCCACATGGGCGGCCTTAATAAAAAAGAAAGGGGCCCCGAACCAAGGCCCCTTTTACAA
>JAEZCV010000105.1 GCA_023429985.1 Bacteroidota bacterium
TATGTTGAAGAATGTGAAAGCAAAACTATTGCACTAAAAAGAGAGAGAGCATTGAAAAAATATTCTCATGATCAGATCCTTGCGTTGATACGATCCTCAAAGAATATTGTTGAAAGACTTAATTCTGGCTATAATTTGCTGAATATGAGGTCGTTGAATCATAATTACAATTTACTCAGTATGTTGAGTAAAAATACTAAATATATTGAGTAATTTGTAATTATCTGGTAATTCCGCTGTTGAGGCTCATCTTCTTCTGTCATCAAAAAAAATTACTTTGAAGATATCCATAATATTTCCAATTCAATAGCCTCCTCAACCGGGATAATTATAAAATTAAAGCCCGTAAAATGTAAATTCTCCAGGCCTTTGTTTTATGTCCCATTTTTTAGTTCAGCCAATTTGCAACCGGCCCAAGCGGATTGAATTATCTCATTTCCTAATCAGTATTTATGTATTTCACTCCCTTCATCCACCGGCAGTAAAATAAAAAATTTTGCGCCTTCTCCTGGCGCCGATTCGGCATAGATGTGCCCATGGTGATTACTTACAACTTTTTTACATAAAGCTAATCCAATGCCGGTGCCGCTATATGTATTCCTGTTGTGCAAACGCTGGAAAATATGAAAGATCTGCTCTGAAAAATTTTGTCCGAAGCCAATGCCGTTATCTTTTACAAGGATCTCGAAATAATTTTTTCCTTTCAGCAGATGGGCAAACCGGTTCACTTCATCTGCCTTCATTTTTCTGCAGCTGATCTTAATTTCAGGGCTGCTTCCCGGCTTCCGGAATTTTATGGCATTGTTCAACAGGTTATAAAACAGCTGGTGCATTTGAACAGGAACTGCCTGTACAACAGGTAAGTTTTCAATTGTGATTTTTGCTTCGGCCTGGCTTATGGCAAGTTCAAGATCAACCAGGCACTGTTGAACTACATTATTCAGATCGGTGCGGGTTACCTGTTCTTCCCTGCTTAACTGTGTAAAATTCAATAGTTCTTTTAAAAGGATGGTCATCCTTTGTGCTGTTGCATTGATCTTGTCAAGATATTTTTCAGATGCCTGGTTAATATCGCCCAGGTTATCTTTCAGCAATTCGCTGAACAGGCGAATTTTACGAAGTGGTTCCTGCAGATCATGACTGGTAACATAAACAAACTGCTCAAGTTCACTATTGCTTTTTTCAAGTTCTATTGTTCTTTCATGCACTCTTTTTTCCAGTTCTTCGGTGAATGCTACCTGGTCATGAATGTCGGTGTTGGTGCCAACCCACATTACGATCTTTCCGTAATGATCTTTCCTTGCAATGCCGCGTACAAGATGCCAGCGGTATTCGCCTTCTTTAGATAATATTCTTTGCTCAAACTCAAAATCTTTTCCTGTTTGAATGCTTTCATTCCAGGTTTTCAGTCGAAGTGAAAGGTCTTCAGGATGAATGGACTTCATCCATCCATTATTCTTTAATTCATTTTGCGATAAGCCGGTAAAATGTTCCCAGTTCTTGTTAAAGAAAATCATCTTTCCCTGCGCATCCGCCGTCCACACTTTTTGAGGCATGGCTTCTGCCATAAAGCGAAATAAGGCTTCGCTTTCGGCCAATGCAGTTTCTTTTTTCTTTTGTTCAGTGATGTCATTTACCAGCAAGATGAACAACTGTTTTCTTTCTTCATTTTTAACAGCCGAGAGATGTAATTCAATAACCTGGTTGTTAAGTTTTACAATGCGGGTTTGTTTCTCACCTGGACCGGGAAGTTGAATTTGAATTTGATCAATGGTTAATGCAGGAAAAAAATCTTTTAATACATATTGAACATTATTGCTTGTTTTAAATATTTCTCTTGCTTTTTTATTGATAGCAAGTACCTGGTCCTGTTCGTTCAATAGCAAAGCGCCGATAGGAGCCTGCTCAAGGAAGATGCCCAGGTTTTCCACGCGCACCCCGGCCGATGCTAAAGAGGTTACAGATTTGGAGGCATTATTCATTTTGCTGAATCCTCTGCGTTGCCTGGACCTGATTGCAGCATTTTGAATAGATTGTTCTAAAGGATATTGCGTGTTATAAAGAATTACCCCTGTATTCTTTCCTACAAAGGGAGCAAACTGTAACATCTGCTTTACTTTATGAAAATTGTGGGGATGTGAAAGAATCAGAATGGAGATATATTTATCTGCAGCATTAATCTTTTGTACGGTTTTTACAGGATGTTCATCTTCAGGACCTACCAGAAAAACATCTGCTTCTTCCGGTACCTCATCCGGGGTTATTTCTTTTAAATGAAAAATATTTCCAGTTAATTTTTTCTCCAGTTCACCTGCAGAAATTCCCCATCCTGAATGTAATACCTGGTACAATAAATTAATTTTTAATCAGATAAAATGGGTTGATCAAGTAATGCTCTACCCATCCAGGTGTATAATAAATCTGTGGTGGGCGACATTACATGCGCTGCTCTTGCGTCTCTTAATAACATCCCAAGTTTTCCGTTTTCCCTGTATGCAATGCCTCCTGCCAGTGTTAAAGCTTCATTTACCACATCTACCGCGCAATTGGCAACTTCGGCCTTGGCAGAGAGAATGTGTAATAAAGCTTTGGCATCACCCCGGTCACCCATCCTGGCAGCATTGTATATCAGTTGGCGGGTTCTTTCTACCCTCGACCACAAAGTTCCCAGCCTGTGTTGTAACAAGCTTACCTGGGAAAGTCCGGTGCCATTATGCGTATACGTTCTTTTTGCAAGCGTAATGCGGGCTTCCTGGAGCGCAGCTTCTGCAATTCCAAGATAAGTGCCCGACATAGCCATTAAAAAATTGGGGGCTACTATGTTGAAAATATACCAGAGCTGATCGCCTTTTTCTCCCAGAATGTGGTTCCCCGATATTTTTATGTTTTGAAATTGTGCCGAACGAGAGGAGTTGCCACGCATTCCCAATCCCTTCCATTCTTCTCCCCATAGAATTCCCTGTTTATGAGCATCTATTATGGCACAGGAAAACTGGTCAGGACCCGCATCCTCACTGGCACCCATAGTTGAAATTACGTATGAATCGGCATGGCCTCCGTTGGTAATAAAAGTTTTTGTGCCGTTTACAATAAAATTTTCATTGTCTTCGGGTACCAGGGAGGTTTGTGGGTAATAAAAATGAGCCCCGGTACCAGGTTCACTTAGTGCCAGGGTTGTAATATGCTGGCCTGCTGCTATTGGTTCAAGGTAATTTTTCTTTTGCCAGAAAGTGGCTTTGGCTGCTATAACTGCGGTTCCCACACAATGCATTCCAAAACATAGCCCTGCAGAGGAATATGCAGTTCCCAGCACCTCGCAAAGTTTTACAATGGCATAGTATCCCAAACCAGCACCGCCCTGTTCCTGAGGTACAACAACGCCGGTAAGTTTTGAATCTCTGAGTGCCTTCATGGTTTGGGCCACCCATTTACCTTCTTTATCGGCATCAATAGCTTCTGAAGGCACAATGGATGTGGCTATTTCCCTTGCTTTTTCAATCAGGTGTTCCAGTTCAGGCATAATGTGTTTAAAAAGGATTAATCAGACATAAGAAAAAATAAAGCCAGTTATGCCGCATTTCCGCAAAGCGCAACCATTTCTCTTGCAATTGAAATGAGCGACTGAAAATCGTGGGGTTTGATCTTATAGGAGTGTGCACCTTTGCTTAAAGAATCCTGGATGTATACAGGATTATTGGAAGTGCTGAAAATGATCTTAGGGATTTTGCTGAGGTGGGCCAGGGGAGAGAGTTCCTGTACCACTTGTGCCCCATTCAGTTCGGGCATGTTATAATCAAGAAGGATAAGACAGGGTACCAGGTGCGGATTTTCTTTTAAAAAAGCCAAAGCCTCCCTGCCATCATTTACAATTTCAATATCCATCCCGGGCGCAGCCCTGTAAAATGCAGAAGCTATCAATTCCTGGTCGTCCAGATCGTCCTCTGCAATTAATATGAAATTTTTATGATTCATGGGTAGGCGAAGATAAATTATAATGTAAGGATTTAAATTAATAAAAGCTTATTATTTTGGATTTGAGGGCCTGCCTGCCGAAGGCAGGTTTAGAGGGTTTAGGGTTTAGAAGGTTTAGAAAGTTTAGAAGGTTTAGTTGTTTATCAATGTACCGCTCACTATTCCAACTTCGCAAAAGCTTCGTTGAGGGGAACACGCTCACTATTCACTATTCACCACTCACTATTTACCATTCCCTATCTTCGCAGCGCAAAAAATATTTCCACAATAAAATAATTATAATGAAAATTACAGTTGTAGGCGCAGGAGCAGTAGGTGCTACCACAGCCGATAACATTGCCCGTAAAGAATTGTGTGAAGAACTGGTGTTGCTGGATATCAAGGAAGGTCTTGCAGAAGGAAAAGCCCTCGATATGACCCAGACGGCGGCCTTGCTTGGTTTTGATACCCGCATTACCGGAAGCACCAACGATTATTCTAAAACAAAAGGTTCTGATGTAGTGGTGATTACTTCCGGAATTCCCCGTAAACCCGGAATGACGCGCGAAGAACTGATTGGCACCAATGCAAACATTGTAAAAGGTGTAACCAACAACATCCTGCAACATTCTCCTGATGCTATCATCATTGTAATTTCAAATCCAATGGATACCATGACCTACCTGGCATTAAAATCCAGCGGGCTTCCTAAAAACAGGATCATTGGTATGGGTGGAATTCTGGACAGTGCTCGTTTCAAATGTTATTTAAGCGCTTCACTCAATTGTTCGCCAAACGACCTGAATGCGGTTGTAATTGGCGGACATGGCGACACTACTATGATTCCCCTGATCAGGTATGCTACGTGGAACAGTGCCCCTGTATCTACTTTCTTAAGTGCAGATCAGCAACAAAAAATTGTTTCCGATACCATGGTGGGTGGCGCTACGCTTACTAAATTAATTGGAACTTCGGCATGGTATGCTCCAGGTGCTGCCGGTGCTGCCCTGGTAGAAAGCATTGTGAGAGATGAAAAAAGATTGTTTGCCTGCAGCGTTGCACTGAATGGTGAATACGGACAAAAAGATATTTGCATGGGCGTTCCCGTTATTATTGGTAAAGGAGGATGTGAAAAGATCATTGACTATAAACTCAATACAGAAGAACAGGGACTTTTTGACAAAGCTGCAGAAGCAGTTAGAAGTATGAATGGGGTGTTGGAAGTGTAAGGGTTTAGTTGATTAGTCGCCTCCCTGCCGCAGGCAGGTTTAGAGTTTGTGAACATGATTAATGAGTCATTTTCACTAACTCTTTTTTATTTTAAAACAGGGACGAATTAATTTTCCTTCAAAATCGAAAGGTGTTGTTGCCCTTGTGATGTCTTTGATCTCATTGCTAATGATCTTTTCTTTTTCCATTTGAAACTTTGTAAAATTCGTACTGAAAAAAAGTATTCCATCATTTTTCAATAAGCTCAAACAATCATTGATCAATTCCACATGGTCGCGCTGAACATCTAATATATCGTCCATTCTTTTACTGTTACTGAACGTGGGCGGATCCATAATGATGATATCAACCGATTCTTTTTCTTTTTGTTTGAGGTATTGCTTCACATCAGCATGAATGATTTCATGCTGATTAAATTCAGGGAAATTCAATTTCATATTCCTTTCTGCCCAATCCAGATAAGTTTTGGAAAGATCCACTGTTATCACTTTTGCCGCACCACCTGCTGCGGCATATACAGAGAAAGAACCGGTATAAGCAAACAGGTTCAACACAACCTTGTCTTTCGATATTTCCCTCACCATCTGCCTGGTGATGCGATGATCGAGAAATAAACCTGTATCGAGGTAGTCGGTTAAATTCACCAGTAAGGAAAGGCCATTTTCATTTACGATAAATTCATTTTTCTTTTCATCCAGTTTCTGGTATTGACCCTGCCTGCCGGTTTTACGCTGGCGGATCCTGGTAAAGATCTTTTCTTCTTCTACATGTAAAGTGTCCGCCATGATCTTTCTGCATTGTCTCAGCCAGGCTTCATGCGCCTCATCATCCATATCATGCCCTCTTTTATATTCTGAAACATATAATTTATCAATATATAATTCCAGTATGAAAGGAAACTCGGGCAGGTCGTGATTATAAACCCTCCAGCAATCTATACCCAGCCGGCGTGCATGTTTGGAGCGGTGGCGGTAAACTTTTTCCAGCCTGTTTTTAAACATTTCAAATTTCCCTTGCTGCATTGCTAAAAATTTTAGACCTTCGATGCCCTTTCTTTAGTAATTATTTAATTGATGTATGCCATTGTAGATATAGAAACCACGGGGGGCTATGCTTCTGCCAACGGTATCATAGAAATTGCCATAAAGATATTTGATGGAAAAGAAGTGGTGGAAGAATTTGAATCTTTAATAAATCCCAACCAGGTCATTCCACGCTATATCCAGGCATTTACCGGCATAACCAATGAAATGGTTCAGGATGCACCATGCTTTGAGGAAGTTGCTGAAAAAGTGTTCACCATTCTTCAGGGAAATATTTTCGTAGCGCACAATGTAAATTTTGATTACTCCTTTATTAAACATCATCTTGAATATTTTGGCTATAGTTTCCATGCAAGGAAATTGTGTACAGTTAGGCTATCGCGACAAATCATTCCGGGATATCCATCTTACAGCCTTGGTAAGCTTTGCCATTCTGTAGGTATAGAACTTCAGAACCGCCACCGTGCAGGAGGCGATGCCGATGCAACTGTTTTATTGTTTAAAAAATTACTGGAGTCCGATGAAAAGAATTATATCGTTCAAAGCCTGAACAGGAATTCTAAAGAACACATGCTTCCACCCAACGTTCCTAAAAAAGATTTTGCAGCGCTTCCCAAACTTCCCGGCGTTTATTATTTCCACGATCAGAAAGGGAAGATCGTATATGTTGGAAAAGCAAAAAATCTTGCTTCAAGAGTGAACAGTCACTTTACAGGTAATGGCGGTGGAAGGCAAAAGCAAAACTTCATCCGGAATGTTTACAGCATCAGTTTTCAAACCACGGCTACCGAATTAATGGCCTGCATACTTGAATCTGCAGAGATCAAAAGATTATGGCCCCTATTCAATACTTCACAGAAAAGGGTAGAAGATAATTTTGGAATTTTTGTTTACGAGGACCAGGCGGGTTATTTAAGACTGGCCATTGAAAAAAAGCGCAGAAATTCAAATCCATTATACAGTTTCCATTATAAAGTGGATGGTCATGGCGTGCTGAAAAAACTGGTGAAAGAATACAGGCTTTGTCCCAAATTGTGCTTCATTCAAACAGGTTCAGAAACATGCATCGGAATTGAAGAAGATCATTGTGATGGCGCATGTGAAAAAAATGAATGTAGTGACAGTTATAATAAAAAAGTTCTTGACGCTATTGCTTCCCTTACATCAAGGCCATCTTATGTTGTATTAGATAAAGGGTTACATCCCGAAGAACAGTCGTGCATCATGGTGGTTAATGGAAGTTTTTTTGGAATGGGTTATTTGCCTAAAAATATTTCCAACATCACTAAAGATGTAATTACTCCTTACATAAATCCCTATAAAGAAAACAGTCATATCAGGATGATGCTGCAAAGCTTTGTGAATGAAAATCCGGGGAGAGCGTTGGAACTGGAAAGGTGATGGTTAATGATGGGTGAAGTTTTATTTGATTTCCGGGCGGAAATTTTTTTTTAAGAATAAAATCATAACATCAACAAGGTAAATATGCCTATAGTTTTACAGATCATTCAGTATTGTTTTGTATAATTATTTAGTGCATGGTTACTCACCACTCACCACTCACCACTCACCACTCACCACCTCATGCCCATTCAAACCCTTCCACTTTAGGCATCCTGTTAAACACATCATGCACCAGTTGGGGTGGAGTTGCAAGTTTGCGCTGCACCATATCCATCCAGGCACCGTCCACATTTAACTCTGCACAAAGCTGGTCTTCATTTTTAATAATGCTATGGCGAATGCTCCAGCGTGAATAATCTTTCCTGGCTTTAATGAGAGAAAGTTCTATTCTTACTTCATCACCCATTCTGATTTCTTTACGGAAAATACATTCCTCGCGAAATAGTATAGGTCCCAGCTTTAGTTCCTGCATTACTTTGGAAGTAAGTCCGAATTCATTTAAAAATTCCACACGAACAAAAGCGCCCCAGTCGTAATAAACTGAATGTCTTAAATGAAAATTAGGGTCAAGGTCCGACCACCGGATCTGGATGGATTTCCTGAATGGGTTCATGTTTTGCCAGGCGTTTTTTTAAAAAATAAAAGCCAATAGCTGCAAATATGCAAAGTAAAAAATCAAAGCTCCATAAAAATTTATATCCCCAGCGGGAAGCCAGTTGGGATGCTAAAGTAGGGGCCATTACAATAGAAGCCAAAAACGACATGGTATACAATGCTGCATACTGTCCGCGATTGCTTTCATTACTTCTTTCCACCCAGAAATTATTCATAAATGGAAAAAGAAACATTTCACCAAAAGTGATGAAGACCATGCTTAACAGGGCAATACTTAATGCCGGGTAAATATTTAAGGTCATAAAGGCAATGCCTATAAGAAAAGCGCCCAATACCATATAGGTTATAGGGTTTCTTCTGTTTTCTAGTTTATACACAAGCACCATTTCTATAAAGGCAATGATCAACCCATTCATGGCCAGGATCCAGCCAATGGCTGCTTCATCCATTTTAATAACTTCTTTATAATAAACGGGAAGGATACTGAACACCTGGAAAAAACAGAGTCCAACCATAAAAAGAAAGGCCATTCCAATTAAAAACGACTGATCGCGATAGGCTGAATGGCCGTTTTTCCTTTTTTCAGAATTTTGAAATTTTACAACAGGTTTGACAGTGTTTTTCCTGAAAAGAAAATACAATATTATAGCAGCACTCATGCAGGTAAATCCATCGGCATAAAATAAAAGTTCATAACTATGGCTTGCCAGCATGCCTCCAATGGCCGGCCCTACCGCAAAACCAAGATTCATCGCCAGCCTGTTTAAAGAATAGGAGCGTGTACGGTTCTTTTCATTACTGTATGCGGCTATAGCGGCGGCATTCGCCGGCCGGAAGGCATCCCCGATTGCTGTTATAAAAAAAATGCAGATAACTATGGATGCTAAATTATGCAGCTGTCCCAGAACAATAAAAAGAGCCCCGCTTAAAAAAAGGCTGGATACCTGCACGTAAAAATGTCCAAATCTATCGGTCAATATTCCCCCGATATAGCTGCCAACAATGGCGCCTAGTCCAAAAGCTCCCATGGCATATCCTGCCTGTGCAAGTGTGTAGCCGCTTTGAGTAAGGTAAACAGTAAGAAAAGGAATGACCATGGTGCCGCTCCGGTTAATGAGCATAACCACAGCCAGCCACCACATTTCGGGCGATAAACCGCTGTAAGCCTTTCGGTATAAACTAATAGTATTTCCAACCATTTTTTAAATTAGTGTATCATTCACATCCAATGTCGGATGATCCTTTATTTTTGCCCCCTAACAAATTGAAAAATGAAAAAAATTCTCTTTCCGGTTACCTGCCTGGTGGCGTTTGGATGTGCTACACAGAATACAAAGACAACCGATCCCGAGATAACAGCTGCATCATTAGAAAAAAAAGAACCTGTATTAGCCAACCTTAATGATTCAGTTAGTTATGCTATTGGATTAAGTGTTGCTAAATTCTATATGCAACAGGGAATTGACACCCTTAATGGTGAAATGGTTTCCCACGCCATCCAGGATGTTTTTGGAAAGCAGAAAGAACTTCTCACAGATGAGGAAGCCAATACTGCGGTTATGCGATTATTGAATCCTGGCCTGTTCAAAAACATAGAGGAAGGCGAAAGATTTCTTGCGGAAAATAAAAACAGGTCCGGCGTAAATGTTACCGCATCGGGTTTACAGTACGAGATCATTAAACAGGGCGCAGGTCCCAAACCGCTGGTTACAGATACAGTGGAAGTGCATTATGCAGGAACACTTATAAATGGACAGGAGTTTGATAATTCATACAAAAGAGGCGCTCCCCTGGTTTTCCCGTTAAGAGGAGTTATTAAAGGCTGGATAGAAGCGTTGCAGCTGATGCCTGTAGGTTCAAAATATAAATTATACATTCCTCATACGCTTGGTTATGGTATGAACGACCAGGGACAAATTCCCGGTGGGTCTGTGTTGGTGTTTGAAGTGGACTTGCTGGGCATCAAGGGGAAGTAGGGGGGAGAGAGGTGTAGGCGTTTAGGCGTTTAGTTGTTTAGGGTTTCTAATTTACATAGTTGAACTGTTGTTGAATAATTGTTTAACTGTTGTTGAACTGTTGTTGAACCTTCTAAACAACTAAACCTTCTAAACAACTAAACCTAAACAACTAAACCTTCTAAACAACTAAACCTTCTAAACAACTAAACCTTCCTAATTATTAACCACCAGCATCTTCGACGACACAGTTCCCGTTTGTCGGTCGATCACGCGCACAACATAGTGCCCTGTTCTTAAATTTTGCAATTGCTGTGAAGTGCTGTTCACCGAAACCCATTGCTGTACAATCCTTCCATTGATATCAATCACCTGCACATCTCTTAAACTATTCACCCTTCCAAAAGAAATATTTGCGCGCCCGTCCTGGCTTGGATTAGGATAGATCACTAGACTTTCCTCCTGGCCATAAGCATTCATCACTTTTATTGGACTATAAAATGCTTTTCCATTCGCATCCAGGGTTCTTAACCGGTATTCTGTTCTGTCATTTAATATCGACCGGTCGCCATAATTGTACTGCAAAACATCGTTATTGTTATTGGTTCCTTCGGCATCAACAGAGGCTACAAAAGCAACGGTTGTCCACGGTTCGGAGCTACTTCTTCTTTCTATATAAAAACCATTATTATCAATGGTACGCGCAGTTTGCCATGCTACCTGCACGCTGCTGCTGTTGCGCTGCACCTGGAATTCTTTAAAATATCCCTGCTGGTGCTGCTGGTTGGGATGATTAAAAATATCGGGGAACCTGTTTTTAATTGAATTAAATGCCACGGTTACCGTGCTTCCGCAATTGTTATTGTAAGAAAGCTGGGGCAAACGATCCAGGAATTCGGGTAAGTTGTTTTCTGCATCAAGATTTACTGATGCATCAACGAGGGTTGATCCATTCATAAGAAAAACAACATGCTCGGTAAAATCTATTTTGCTCCTGAAGCTGTTTCTTACTTCAGGATTATTTTTTGGAATTTCCCCGTCTATGAGTTGCATTTCATTGTCGCTCATCAAAAATTTTTGCAGGTAGCCGGTTGCGGCCAGCATGTTCCAGCTGAATTGGGGCCGGCCGGTTGGATTAACAGGATTTAAATTTTCACCACTTCCTATAAGCATCAATTCTTTTCCCTTCAATTCTGTTTGGGGAAATTTCACAATATAAAATCCTGCTTCGTTCAGATTTTTAAAATGTGTGATCAATGAATAACAACCCAAATCAACACTGTTGTTGGAGTTGTTGAAGATCTCGAAATATTGCACACCATTTTGCGGGGTAAATGCTTTTTGAATCATCACCTGCGCTTCTACAGAAAACAAAAGCAGGCAGGCTGCAAGAGTTGTAATAAGTTTTTTCATATCCACTGTTTTAGTTCACAAAACCATTCGAATCAATCCGAACAGGGTATTCAACTTAGTGGGGATGAAGGCTTGCTATATAAAAATCAAAAACGGGTCCAATTATGAAGCATACTGTTCTATTTGCCCGCGTGCCCATTGCAAAGCCATTGTAAACTGCTCTTTTTCGGTGAGGTTGGTATTGTCAAGTATGAGGGCATCGTCGGCTTTTCGAAGGGGACTCACATCCCTGTTACTGTCGATATAATCCCGCAATTCGAGGTTGTTTTTAACCTCTTCAATGGTTATGTTAGGATTTTTATCAAACAATTCCTGGAATCTTCTTTCTACTCTT
Source organism: Bacteroidota bacterium (assembly GCA_023429985.1). Taxonomy (GTDB): domain Bacteria; phylum Bacteroidota; class Bacteroidia; order Chitinophagales; family Chitinophagaceae; genus Flavisolibacter. Next base: position 11,946 of record JAEZCV010000105.1, read on the forward strand.
ACAGCATTATCAGCCGTCATGAAGATCTTTAATTCGGCATCGGGAAATACCACAGTTCCTATATCTCTTCCGTCCATAACAATTCCACGGTTCCTTCCCATTTTCTGTTGCTGCGCCACGGCATATTCTCTTACTTCTTTAATAGCGGCAACATCACTTACTTTTTCTGCAATTACAAGATCGCGAATTACATACTCAACGTTTTCGCCGTTGAGATATATCTCGGATTGTTCGCTTTTAGGATTGTAAATGAAGTCGAGCGAAATATCATCCAGTGCCCTGATCACTTCTTCTGTGATGGTCCAGTCGATGTGGTTACGCAAAAAATATAAAGTGATGGCCCGGTACATGGCACCACTGTCAACATAAATATAATTCAATGCTTTTGCCAGTTGCTTTGCAAGAGTACTTTTTCCGCAGGAGGACCAACCGTCAATGGTAATGATGATCTTTTTCATGGCACTCTGCAAAAATGCCAACTATCAGGCATACCGCAAAATTCAAATATCGTATAGCAAGCATGATTCACCATGTACTATTTTGTAAAATGATGAACCCTTATACGGTATATTATCAATAAAAAAAATCCCGCCGGAGCGGGATTTAAGTTTTATGCTTTAGCCTGTGCCTGTTGCTCTTTGAGTGTAAACTCAAGCCTTCCTTCTTCTTTATTGAGGTCGGCAAGGAGCAGGTCACCTGCTTTGATATTCATATTCAATATCTCTTCTGCCAAAGGATCTTCCAGGTATTTTTGAATAGCCCTGTGCAGCGGTCTGGCACCAAACTGCTGGTCGTATCCTTTGTCGGCAATAAAGCTTTTTGCTTCTTCGGTAAGTTCAAGACTGAAACCAAGATTCTCCAGTCTTTTCATTACACTTGCCATCAGGATATCGATGATCATGAAAATATTCTCTTTTGTAAGTGAATTAAATATGATCACATCATCAATACGGTTCAAAAACTCGGGAGAGAAAGTTCTTTTCAGCGCTTTTTCAATCACCGCCTTGTTGGCCTCATCCTGGTTCTGTACGCGCGATGCCGTTGCAAAACCAACACCTTCTCCAAAATCTTTCAACTGGCGAACACCAATGTTGGAAGTCATGATGATGAGTGTATTCTTAAAATCAACTTTTCTTCCCAATCCGTCCGTAAGCTGACCATCATCCAGCACCTGCAATAAAATATTATAGATGTCGGGGTGTGCTTTTTCAATTTCATCCAAAAGAATAACACTGTATGGTTTCCTGCGCACTCTTTCAGTAAGCTGACCACCTTCTTCATATCCAACATATCCCGGAGGTGCACCAATTAACCTGGATACAGTGAATTTTTCCATGTATTCACTCATGTCGATCCTGATCAAAGAATCTTCACTGTCGAACATATGACGGGCAAGCGCACGCGCTAATTCGGTTTTACCAACACCGGTAGGGCCAAGGAAGATGAAAGTACCAATAGGTTTTTTAGGGTCTTTCAATCCAACACGGTTACGCTGGATGGCTTTTACCACTTTGGCAATAGCATCATCCTGTCCAATTACCATTCCCTTCATTTCTTCCGACATCTTGCGCAGCTTCTGGGTTTCGGCTTCCACCATACGTTTTACAGGAATGCCTGTCATCATGGAAATTACTTCGGCAATTTCTTCTTCGCCAATTGGAAAGCGTTTGTGTTTGCTTTCTTCTTCCCATTGCGCTTTAGCTTTTTCCAGGTCTTCGCCCAGTCTTTTTTCCGTATCGCGCAGGGCTGCTGCTTCTTCAAACTTCTGGCTTTTTACAACCCTGTTCTTTTCAACCTTAATATCTTCAATTTTCTTTTCAAGATCCAGGATGTTTTGCGGTACATTGATGTTCTTGAGATGCACTCTTGCGCCCACTTCATCCATTACATCAATGGCTTTATCGGGCAATAAGCGATCGGTAATATAACGATCACTCAGTTTCACGCAGGCATCAATGGCCTGGTCATCGTAATTAACATTGTGATATTCTTCGTATTTGGATTTGATGTTATTGAGGATGAGGATCGTGTCCTCCACGCTTGGCGGATCGATCATTACTTTTTGAAAACGACGGTCAAGAGCACCATCTTTTTCAATATACATCCTGTATTCATCAAGGGTTGAAGCACCAATACACTGCAGTTCGCCACGGGCCAGTGCAGGTTTAAAGATATTGGATGCATCCAGCGAACCTGAGGCTCCGCCAGCACCAACGATGGTATGAATTTCATCAATGAAAAGGATCACATCGCGGTTCTTTTCCAGCTCATTCATAATGGCCTTCATTCTTTCTTCAAACTGGCCACGGTACTTGGTTCCAGCCACAAGTGCTGCCAGGTCAAGCGATATCACGCGCTTATCAAATAATACGCGGGAGACCTTTCTTTGAACGATCCTCAAGGCAAGTCCTTCAACAATGGCCGTTTTACCCACGCCGGGTTCCCCAATAAGGATGGGGTTATTCTTTTTTCTACGGGAAAGGATCTGCGATACCCTTTCAATTTCTTTTTCCCTTCCAACAATTGGGTCCAGGGTGCCCGACTCGGCAAGTTTGGTGATGTCCCTTCCAAAATTATCCAGCACAGGGGTTTTGCTTTTGGCAGCACCCGCCTGGCGGCTTTTAGATTGGGAGTATTTTTTCTCATCATCAAAGTCGTCGTCGTTTTCTTCCTGGTATTCTGCACGGGGATCGTTTGATCTTACCATGCCAAGTTCCTGTCTGAATTGATCGTAATCCACGTCAAATTGATTTAAGATTTGTGTAGCAATATTTTCTTTGTTCTTCAGGATAGAGAGCATCAGGTGTTCGGTTTCAACGGTAGGGCTTTTCAGCGCCTTGGCTTCCAGAACGGTAACCCTTATAACTTTTTCGGCCTGCTTGGTAAGGGGCAAACTGTTTATATTGGCTATGTTCTTTCCTGTTTTATCCTTTACCGCTAATTCAATTTCCTTGCGTAACTCGTATAAGTCAACATTAAAGCTTTTCAAAATCCGAACAGCTGTATTATCGCCTTCCCGAATTAATCCTAGCAATAAATGTTCCGTGCCTATGAAATCGTTTCCTAACCTAAGTGCTTCCTCCCTGCTGAAAGAAATGATTTCTTTTACCTGTGAGGAAAAATTATTATCCATTTTTTTATTTAAGCTTTATACAATAATATAAAATATTTTTGAGCAGGGTAAGACGGTAAATGTTAAGTCTTGCCGGCGTGCATTATGGAAGTCAAAACTGATACCAAAGAGAAATTTCATGTCATACGGGTGAAAGCCCCGGTTTTATCTGCAAATATGGCAGCAGAATTAGACTTAGAGTTCGCAAGCCATCTTAAAGCTAGTATAAAAAACATCGTGGTGAATTTTTCAGGGGTAGATGCTGTTGAAGAAGAAGCGGCAGAAGTGCTGGTAAGGTCTCAACAAAAATTCTACGAAGCCGGGGCTTCCTTTGTTTTATGCGAACTGAAGGCTGATGTTGAAGACTTTCTTGACCAGAAAGAACTCCTTGAAATGCTGAATGTAACTCCCACAGAAAGCGAGGCTTGGGATATTGTTCAAATGGAAGAAATGGAAAGGGACATTTTGGGAAGTGATTTCGATGATTAAAGCTGAAGGAATTCTTCCTTGTGCTCGAAAGAAAAATTGCGGTTATTTTTTTATTTCATTTATGAAATCCTTTCAAAACAGGATCGCTTCCATTTCAGGATCACAACCGGATCGGGTTATTTTAAAGCCGGTAGGGGGTGGTTCAATTAACAAATGTTTTCTTGTACAAACACCATCCAAAAAATTCTTCTGCAAAATAAACGACTCAAAGAAATTTCCTTCCCTGTTTCTAAAAGAAAAGGCAGGCCTTCTTCAATTAAATGAGCTTTCATCTTTTAGCGTTCCCCGGGTCATAGATTGTTTTGAACAATTTGACAGCCAGTTTCTATTAATGGAATATATAGAAGAAGGTGAAAAAACAGATAGTTTTTGGAAAATGTTTGGAGAAAAACTGGCCATGATGCACAGTGTTTCTGCAAAGTTCTATGGTAATACAGAGAACAATTACATGGGAAGTGTAAAGCAGGATAATACCTGGATGGAAGACTGGACGAGTTTTTACCGGGAAAAAAGATTGAAGCCTTTATTGCAATCATGTTTTCAACATAATTTATTGCAGTCCCAACATCTGGATGATTTTGAAAAATTGTTTAAAAAGTTGCGCGATGTTTTTGAAATAAACAAACCATCGTTATTGCATGGAGATCTTTGGAGCGGAAATTTTATGTGCAGTAAGGAAAACGAACCTGTATTGATCGATCCGGCAGTTTATTACGGACATCCGGCCATGGACCTTGGAATGTCCACCATGTTTGGAGGTTTCAACAAAATATTTTACGAAGCATATAATCATCATGCACCATTTCCTTCAAACTATCACGAACAGTGGGAGATGGCTCAACTCTATCCTTTGCTCATTCATCTTTTGCTTTTTGGGAAGTCTTATTTAGGAAGGATTGAACAAACTATAGCAAGGTTTAAATAAAACGTATTATTTTGGAACCAGTTTATGTTATCAGTGACCATACTTGGAAATAATTCGGCAGTACCTGCTTTTAACCGGCATCCCACCAGCCAGGTGGTAACACAGGATGGAGTGAACTTTCTTGTTGATTGCGGAGAGGGAACACAGATACAAATGATAAAATACAAGATACGCCGAGGCAAGATTTCCCATATTTTCATTTCTCACCTTCATGGCGATCATTATTTCGGACTGGTTGGACTGCTGAATACATTCGGGTTATTGTCGCACATGCAGGAATTGCATGTTTATGGTCCGGCACCTTTGCAGCAGATCATAGAAATTCAAATGAAGGTTGCCGAAACACGTCTTCCTTTTCCATTGCATTTTCACACCCTGTCTCAAAATGAAATCCTGGTAGACAACAATAATATCCGCATAAGTTGCTTCAGAACATCACACAGAATTGAATGTTATGGTTTTTTATTTGAAGAAAAGGAAGGGAAAAGAAAACTGCTTATCGATAAGATCCGTAAACTAAATGTTCCTATTAGCTTTTATTCCAGCCTGCAGGAAGGACTTGATTATATTACCCCGCGCGGACAGCTTATAACAAATGATTCTGTTACAGCCCCTCCGGAAAAAGGCAAGAAATATGCTTTTTGTGCCGATACGCGCTACGATGAATCGCTTATTCCTATTGTGTATGGAGCCGACATGATCTACCACGAGGCCACCTACCTGGATGCCATGCGGGAGAAGGCTTTCGAGCGTTTTCATTCCACTACAAAACAAGCCGCTGAATTTGCACGCCGCGCTATGGTAAAAAAACTGCTTATTGGTCATTTCAGTTCCAAATACAGCAGCCTCGAACAATTTGAACTGGAAGCAAGGGAAGTATTTTCAAATACAGAGCTTGCACTGGAGGGGAAGACGTATGAGGTGAATTAGCTAATGAACAAATTGGGAAATTGGAAAATTTGTGAGTTAGAGTTTAGATAGTTAGTTGCGTTCACGCTCTCTTTCTCTTTCTCTTTCTCTTTCTCTTTCTCTTTCTTATAGTTTCAGCCATTTATAAAACTCCGGGAACTCTTCCCTCCAGGTAGTTTCGCTGTGTTTTCCTTCGGCGCGGATAACGGTTGTTATTTCGGCTTTGGAATATTTCTTTACTTGCTCAAAAACCGAAAGCACATCAGGCACCATTTGTTCACTTTCCTGCATGCCGGCAAAAAAATAAACCTTCCCTTTAATTTTTTTAGCCTGCTGAGGATCTACATTTATTAATTGGGGATTTACCCAGAAAGAAGGTGAAAAAATGCCTGCACCTCCAAACTTTTTTGGATATTTTAAAAGAGCATAGTAGGAGATTAATGCACCCATGGAACTTCCGGCAATAAAATTATGTTTCCAGCATTTTTTGGTGCGGAAATTTTTATTGATATAAGGTTGGAGAATTTCCACAATGAATTCAAGATAAGCATCACCTTCTGCTTTAGCATGCTCATTGTCGAAAGGTGAATATTCGCTCATCCTGTGTACTCCGCCATTATCAATTGCCACAACAATCATTTCTCCAAATGACGGAGATAATGTATCCAAAGCTTCATCAACACCCCATTCGCCTGAGAAGGAGGTTGCATTATCAAATACATTCTGACCGTCCTGCATATACAACACGGGGAATTTTTTTCTTGTTTTGGAATAAGATGGGGGAAGGTATATCCAGATCCGGCGGTAACGATTCAGTTGCGGCATATAAAAAGCCGTATCAACAATGTGTACATTCTTTCCGGCAGTTGAATCTCCGGCTTTATCAATATGTAAATTCCTGGCTTTCTCCCAGATAATTTCCGAATCCTGGCTGTTTACTGAGAATTGTTCCTTTATTTCTTCTTCTATTACTAAATTTTCCTGTGAATCCTGGGAATTGAGATGTTGAAACATGGTGGAGTAAAAATCAAACCGGGTGCCATTTTTAAAATTAAAATGAAAAAACTTTCCTTCGGTATGAAATGTTAACAGGTGTTCGCCATTCTTCTGAAGTTGACCTTTGCAAACCAAACCGGCTGAAAGACAGATTGGAATTAAAATGGCTTTCATATAAAATCAATTTGTGCTGGAAAGATATGCTTTCACCTGGTCATGCAATGATGAACTTAATGGTACAAGAGGTAATCTTAAATGGTTTTGAATAACACCCATTTCACTTAAAAATGCTTTCACTCCTGCAGGGTTATTTTCGGCAAACAACAGATCATAACCTTCCATCATTTTGTTGTTAAGTGAGCGGGCCATCACCATATCGCCTTCTAATGCGGCGTTTACCATGGTAGAAAAATCTTTGGGAAAACAATTGGCCGCCACACTTATCACCCCATCCATTCCACATGCAATTTGTGCCATGGCCAGGTTATCATCACCACTTACCACCATAAAATCCTGGGGCTTGTTTTTCAATATCTGTAAACACTGGTTCATGTTTCCGCTTGCTTCCTTAATGCCATTGATGTTTTCAACTTCATTGGCAAGTCTAATGGTTGTTGCAGCTGTAATATTTGAACCTGTACGGCCCGGAACATTGTATAACAGAACCGGTTTGGAAGTTTGCGCTGCAAATGTTTTATAGTGCTGGTAAATTCCTTCCTGGGAAGGTTTGTTATAATAAGGACTTGCAGAAAGAATTGCCATTGATTTTTCAACCGGCAAATATTCCAGCTCTTTAATCATAGCGCTTGTATCGTTTCCTCCAATTCCAATAACTACAGGAACGCGGCCTGCAACTGCAGAAAAACTATGATTGATGATCTCTGCTTTTTCTTCTTTACTTATAGTTGGCGTTTCTCCAGTTGTTCCTAATGTAACAATGTAGTCTACACCTTCGTCTATAACAAAATCAATGAGCGTGGTAAGGTTTTCAAAATCTACCGACTTATCTTTTTTAAAAGGCGTAACCAGGGCAACACCCGTTCCTTTCAGCAAATCTCTTATTGACATAGACGAATTTTTCAGCTAAAGTTCAGCAATTATCATTCCTTTAAACCTGGTTGATCCATTAATCAGATCTCTTCCCAGAATCCCATTTTTCCAAATTTTTCAATTCTTTGCCTGATCCTTTCTTCGGGAGAAATATCTTTCAGGTCTTTGAGTACATTCACGAGGTATTTTCTTACAATATTGGCCGCTTCATCATAATCCCAGTGCGCACCACCCGGTGGTTCGGGAATAATTCCATCCACCAGTCCAAAACCCTGCATATTATCCGCTGTTAATTTAAGTTGTTCGGCAGCAACTTCTTTTTTATCCCAGCTTCTCCATAAAATAGAGGAACAGCTTTCAGGGGAAATAACTGTGTACCAGGTATTTTCCATCATAAAAACCCTGTCGCCCACACCAATTCCTAATGCACCACCCGAAGCACCTTCGCCAATGATCACACATATCACGGGAACCTTTAAACGAATCATTTCATAAATGTTTCGGGCAATCGCTTCTCCCTGTCCTCTTTCTTCGGCTTCCAGCCCGGGGTAGGCGCCCGGTGTATCTATCAGGGTAATTATGGGTTTATTGAATTTTTCGGCTAGCCGCATTAACCGGAGTGCTTTGCGATAACCTTCCGGATTGGCCATACCAAAATTGCGCATCTGCCGCATTTTGGTGTTGATTCCCTTCTGTTGTCCGATGA
>JAEZCV010000115.1 GCA_023429985.1 Bacteroidota bacterium
GGTGTATTCAATAATGGGAGAGGCGTCGGAAGCAAGGAAATGTTCATTCTTTCCAATTCCAATCACCAGGGGACTTCCTTTACGCGCTGCAATAAGTGTATCCGGATTGTCCTTATCTATTAACACAATTACATAAGCGCCCACAATTCTTTTCAGTGCTATGCGCACAGCTTCTTCCAGGCTGCACTGGTTTTGAGTTTGAATTTCTTCAATAAAATTCAACAACACTTCAGTGTCGGTATCGGAATGAAATACATAACCTTTTTTAACCAGCTCCTGTTTCAACTGGTTATAGTTTTCAATAATACCGTTATGTATCATGGCAAGTTTTCCGCTGGCCGACATGTGAGGGTGTGCGTTTCGGTCGTTAGGTTCGCCATGCGTTGCCCAGCGGGTATGACCTATCCCAATATGGGCATGAAGATCTTTTCCCTGTAAGGTTTCTTCGAGATCAGCTACTTTGCCTTTTTTCTTATGCACTTTTAAACCGCTGTTAAGCAAGGCAATTCCGGCGCTGTCGTAACCCCGATATTCAAGTCTTTTTAATCCTTTTAAAATAACGGGATAAGCCTCCCTGGGTCCTATGTAAGCAACAATACCACACATATTATTTAATTAAACTCCTTTAAAATTTCTTTAATATAAGAAAAGGAACATTCGTGCGAAAATCCATAAAAAGACTGATTTTCCAAAAACGGTGTTGGAATCAGAGTAATTTACCTGATAACATGAGGAAGGCAACAGAGAAATAAATGATCAATCCTGTAACATCTACCAGGGTTGCTACAAATGGTGTTGATGATGCTGCAGGGTCGGCGCCCAGTTTTTTCAAAAGCAGGGGAAGCATGGATCCCACAAGGGTACCCCAGAGAACCACACCGGTTAATGAAATTCCAATGGTAACAGCAATACTCAGGTAGTATTCGCCAAATTTATCGGTAAAAGCCTGCCAGATAAAGATCACGGCTATACCCATGATACACAAGGTCATTCCCAGCATTAATCCTGAGAGGATTTCGCGTTTCATAATGCGCCACCAGTCCACAACTGTAATTTCTCTTAATGCCATAGCCTGTATAATAAGCGTTGCAGCCTGCGATCCGCTGTTTCCACCACTTGAAATAATCAGGGGAATAAATGTGGCCAACACCACCACTCTTGCCAGTGCATCTTCAAAATGATGCATGGCAGAAATGGTCATGAGTTCACCTGCAAATAAAACAATGAGCCATACCACACGCTTTTTAAAAAGCTTCACCAGTGGCATTTCCAGGTAAGGTTGTTCAAGGGCTTCTGTACCACCTATTTTTTGAATGTCTTCCGTAAATTCTTCACTGGCCACCCAGAGAATATCATCGATGGTAACAATTCCCAATAATTTATTGCTGTTGCTCACCACGGGAAGTGCCACCCGGTTATTCATCTTAAAAGCTTCATTAGCCATTTCCTGGTCTTCATAAGCATTTAAAGAGATAACCCTGTTATCCATTAGCTCACTCACTCTTTTTTCCGGCGTTGCAAGGATAAATTCCCTTATCCTGATATCATCCAGCAACTCTCCCTTATCATTGATCACATAAATTACATCAATTGTTTCACTGTTCTTTCCAACGCGCCTAACGGTATCGAGTACCTGCTGCACAGTATTGTTCTCATAAACATATACATAATCGGGCGTCATCAGCCTGCCAACGCTGTTCTCCGGGTAACCCAGGAGGGAAAGCGTGATCCTTCTTTCTTCGTTATCGAGGAGTTTGATCAGCTCCCGCACAACATTACTGGGAAGCTCTTCCAGGAAATCGGTGCGGTCATCCGGGGGCAGTTCATTTAAAAGTTCGGCAGTTTTGCCAGGATGCAGGGTTTGAATAATGCGCTGCTGGGTAGGAAATTCAAGGATTTTAAAAACCCCGGAAGCCCTGTGTATAGACATTGCTGCAATGATCTGGCTTTCGTATTCCGGCAATTCATAAAGAAGATCGGCAATATCGCTGATATTCTGGTGATCCAGGAATTCCCGGATGAGCAATGGATCACCGGAATGAATCACCTCCTCGAATTTTTCCTGCAGAACTTCCAATGTCATATTGGTAAAATTAAGGCTCTATTCTGTTTATGTGGAATAGTAAAATTAATTTGTGGCAAATAAGAAGGTGAAAGCAATAAATTATATAGACCCTGCAATTTTTGTAGGAAGGTCAGGTAAAAAAGGAAGGGGAATCTTTACAAGGGAAAAACTGGATGCAGGCATTATTATAGAAGTGGCGCCGGTAATTGTATTGCCACATAAGGACAGGAGTTTTATTGACCAGACATTGTTGCATGACTATATTTTTGAATGGGGAGAAAATAAATTGCAGTGTTGCATGGCTTTGGGCTATGTTCCTCTTTACAACCATTCCTACCAGTCGAATTGTGAATATGAAATGCATTTTACCCGGCAAACCATTACAGTAAAAACGGTAAGGCAAATTAAAGCAGGAGAGGAATTATTTATCAATTATAATGGTGACTGGGATAATGAAAAGCCTATATGGTTTGAGGTGAAATAAGTATGTACCTACTTCAACAAATTCTTAACTTCATTCAACTTCAGCAAGGCTTCAACCGGGGTAAGGCGATTGATATCCGTACCTTCCAGCAGCTTGCGAATCTCTTCGAAAGTTTGGGTGTGTGCATCGAAAATGCTTAATTGCATTTTAGGAGCGGCAAGTGTTTTTAATTCATCACCAATATGAGCGCCCTGGTGTTTTTGTTCCAATTGCTGTAAAATTTGTTTGGATCTTTCAACCAGGTCAACAGGCATCCCTGCCATGCGTGCCACGTGAATTCCAAAACTATGCGTACTTCCTCCAGGAGCAAGCTTACGCAGGAAAATGATACGATTGCCTATTTCCTTATTGGTGACATGGAAATTTTTAACGCGCGGCAATTTGTTTTCCAGCTCATTGAGTTCATGATAGTGGGTTGCAAAAAAAGTTTTGGGCTGGTGCGGCGAGTTGTGTAAATATTCTGCAATGCTCCAGGCTATGGAAATGCCATCATAGGTGGAAGTACCTCTCCCGATCTCATCGAGAAGTATCAGGCATCGGCTGCTTATATTATTAATGATAGAAGCCGTTTCATTCATTTCCACCATAAAAGTAGATTCGCCCGCACTCAGATTATCTGACGCACCCACCCTGGTGAAAATTTTATCTGTGAGCGGTATCTGCGCTTCATCGGCAGGAACGAAACTGCCCATGTGAGCCATTAAGGTAATCAGACCTGTTTGTCTTAACAACGCTGATTTACCACTCATATTAGGACCCGTAAGAATGATGATCTGCTGGTTTTCCTTATTAAATAAAACATCATTGCCTATATAGGATTCAGATGGCGGCAGTGTTCTTTCAATTACAGGATGTCTTCCATTTTTTATTACCAGTTCATCACCATCATGCAAAGCAGGTTTTTTATAATTATGCTGAAGTGCATTGTTGGCAAAACAACTTAATACATCAAGCGTTGCCACCACCTGTGCATTGGTTTGAATGCAGTTGAGAAAATCGAAAAGTTCGTTGATCAGTCCATCAAACAACTGGAGTTCCAAAGCCAGGATCTTTTCTTCAGCCCCAGTGATCTTTTCTTCGTATTCTTTAAGTTCGGGAGTTATAAACCGCTCTGCATTTGCCAGAGTTTGTTTTCGCATCCACTCAGGCGGAACCTTCGATTTGTGGGAATTGGTTACTTCCAGGTAATATCCAAAAACATTGTTGTAGCTGATCTTGAGCGATGTTATGCCGGTCCTTTCCGCTTCTTTCTGCTGCAGTTGTAAAAGATATTCCCTGCCATTATGCGCTATATTCCTGAGTGCATCCAGTTCTTCATTCACATCTTTATTAATAAATCCACCTTTCACTGCAAGCGCCGGAGGATTTTCAATAATATCTTTTAAAATTTTTTCAGCAATATAATGGCAGGGATTCAGTGCATCTGATAAGCGGTTCAGATAAGGATTATTTGAACGAACACAAAGCGTTTTTATAACATCAACCTGTTTTAATGCCCTGGCCAGTTGTAACAGTTCGCGTGGATTGATTTTTTTTAAAGGAACTTTTGATACCAGTCTTTCCATATCGCCGCACTGCCGCATAGCGTGCAGGAACTTGTTTCTTAATTCTGTTTCCAGAATAAATAATGAAACCACTTCCAGTCTTTCATTGATCTTACTAATATCCTTCAGCGGAAATACCATCCACCTTTTTAACAGGCGGGCGCCCATGGGTGTACAGGTATTATCCAGAACTTTTAAAAGCGTTTGCCCGTTTTCTACCGGGCTTGAAAGCAACTCCAAATTCCTGATAGTGAATTTGTCCATCCATAAATAATCATTTTGTTCTATCCTTTGGATGGAAGTAATGTGCTGGAGGTTAGGATGTTCCGTTTCTTTTAAATAATGCAATACAGCGCCGGCAGCAACAATGCCTGCAGAAAGTCCTTCCACCCCAAAACCTTTCAATGAATGCGTGTCGAAATGCTTAAGCAGAATTTCTTCCGTGTATTGCTGCTGAAAGATCCATTCATCTAAAGTGTAAGTATAATACCGGGAGCCAAAATCTTCCTTGAATTTTTTCTGGTAATGTCTTTGAAAAATGATCTCGGAAGGCTTAAACCCACTCAGTAATTTATCGGCATATTCTTTATCGCCTTCGGCAGTAAAGAATTCACCGGTTGAAATATCCAGGAAGGCCATTCCATAGTTTTCTCCTGCAACATGAATGGCCGAAAGAAAATTATTGCTGCTGAAATCAAGCAGTTTGTCGTTAGTAGCGGTTCCGGGCGTGATCATTTCGGTTACGCCACGTTTAACAATGCCTTTGGCTGTTTTGGGGTCTTCCAGCTGGTCGCAGATGGCAACACGGTAACCCGCTTTTACCAGCTTATGCAGGTAGGTGTCCATGGCATGGTGAGGAAAACCTGCCAGTTCATTATCTGCATTTGTTCCATTGTTTCTTTTGGTAAGTGTAATTCCCAGCACCCTGGAAGCAATTACGGCATCGGCACCAAAGGTTTCATAAAAATCACCCACCCGGAACAGGAGCACTGCATCGGGGTAGCGCGATTTAATGGCCTTATGCTGTTGCATCAGGGGTGTTTCAGCTGTTTTTGACTTACCCATACTATGCCGGCAAATTTAGGTTCCCGCATTTTAAACATCAGGGGAGATAACTCTTTTTTATCCACTATTTCATCAGTATATATTTTTGAAGGATAATTTGAAGGCATGCGTAAATTATCTATGGAAGAACTGAACCGCAAATCGGTGCAGGAGTTCAGGCAGGCTGAAAAGATTCCTGTAGTTGCTGTTTTAGAGAATGTTCGCAGTGCCTATAATGTAGGCAGTGTTTTCAGAACTGCCGATGCTTTTTTGCTGGAAGGGGTTTACCTCTGTGGCTATACGGCCTTTCCGCCTCATAAGGAAATTAAAAAAACAGCCCTGGGAGCCGAGGACACGGTCAGCTGGAAACATTTTAAGAATATCGGCGAAGCCCTGGATGATCTTAGAGAAAAGGGTTATAAAATATTTGCCCTTGAGCAGGCAGAAAACAGCCGTTACCTGCATCATTTCACTGCATCTGACGAGAAAATTGCGGTGATCATGGGTAATGAGGTCAGCGGGGTGGAACAATCCACATTAGCGCTTTGTGATGGTTGTATTGAAATTCCGCAGCTAGGCATGAAACACTCCCTCAATGTTTCCGTTGCTGCGGGCGTGGTTTTGTGGGAACTGGTAAGGGAAAGATTGCTGGCCCGCGAAGCCTGATCTCAATTAAAATTTTCTTAGTGCTTTCTTTAGTTTCTTTGCAGCCATGTCTTCTATACGGAATTATTTATCGCTGATCAAATTCTCCCACACCATTTTTGCCATGCCTTTTGCGCTTATTGGCTTTTTCCTGGCATATTCAGTATGGGATACCAGTTCATTTAGCATAGGGGAATGGACCACAAGAATATATTCCGATGCATTGAACCCGGAGGCGGCACCTGCTTCTACAAAAGAAATGTTGTTTCGTTTTCTGAAGGTGATACTATGTATGGTATTCGCACGGAGTGCTGCTATGGCTTTTAACCGGTACCTCGATAGAAAATTTGATGCGCTTAACCCGCGCACAGCCATCAGGGAAATTCCAAAGGGTATTATCAGTCCAAAAAATGCATTGTTATTTACCATTCTATCCTCCTTGCTTTTTATTATTTGCAGTTATTTTATCAACCGGCTTTGTTTTTTTCTATCACCGGTTGCACTGGCAGTGATTTTAGGCTATAGTTATACCAAGAGGTTTACACCGTTCTGTCATTTGGTTTTAGGTTTGGGACTAGCACTAGCACCCATAGGAGCTTACCTGGCTGTTACCGGCAAATTTCATTTTATTCCTGTTTTGTTTTCCCTGGCAGTTTTATTCTGGGTGAGTGGTTTTGATATTATTTATGCTTTGCAGGATGTTGATTTTGATCATTCCCAGCAACTTTATTCAATTCCTGCAGCTATAGGAAAAGAAAAAGCCCTGAGGCTTTCAGAGTTTTTGCATTTATTAAGTGCTGGTATGGTAGTGCTGGCAGGAAAGCTGGGAGGCTTTGGCTGGCTTTACTGGATCGGTGTTTTAATTTTTGGTGCCTGTCTTGTTTACCAGCATTCCATAGTAAAACCAAATGACCTGCGCAGGGTTAACCTGGCATTTATGACCATGAACGGCATAGCCAGTGTAGTTTTTGCCATCTTTGTAATTCTCGATATTTTTCTTAATAAGCTGCCAGCATAAATTCAATGTATGCCCCGGATTTTATCTATTGATTTTGGTGGAAAAAGAACAGGGATTGCAGTAACAGATCCTTTACAGATCATTGCCACCGGGCTTTGTACGGTAAAAACGCATGAATTATTACCCTTTCTTAAAGAGTATTTTAAAAAAGAAGAAGTGGAAACGGTTATCATAGGCATGCCGCTGAATTTTGATGAAACAGCCACCCACGCTACGCCCCTGGTGCAGCAGTTCATTAACAGCCTGAAAAAAAACTTCCCGGCAATAAGAATTGTTGAAGTTGATGAAAGATTTACTTCCAAATTGGCTTCCCGCGCTATGATAGAAATGGGCATGAAGAAAAAACAAAGACAAAACAAGGCACTGGTAGATGAAATTGCCGCTACAATTATGCTGCAGGAATACCTTCAGAATCCTGCTTTTTAAGAAAAAAGGTTAATCTTTCGGCTTATAAAGCATAGGCGAGGATAAACCCTTGTCAATTAGTAACTTTGCGCCTCATAAATATTTTACATGATTCTCCCGATAGTGGCATATGGTAACCCGGTTTTAAGAAAACAGGCGCAGGATATTTCAAAGGATTATCCAGGGCTGGACCTGCTGATTGAAAACATGTGGGAAACCATGTATGCGAGCAATGGTGTTGGCCTGGCCGCACCACAAATTGGAAAAGATATCCGGTTATTTGTTATGGACAGCGCCCAGATATTTAATAACATGGATGAAGAAGAGAAAAAAGAAACCTACCCGGATGCTCCCGGAATTAAACAGGTTTTTATAAATGCCCATATCGTAGAAGAACTGGGTGATGACTGGGTTTATAACGAAGGTTGTTTGAGTATTCCAAAGATCAGGGAAGATGTTTCAAGAGCCGAAGAAGTAACCATTGAATACTTCGACCAGCATTTTAATAAACATACCAAAACTTTCAATGGTGTTACAGGCCGGATCATTTTGCATGAATATGATCATATCGAAGGCAAGCTGTTTATTGATCACATCTCCCCATTAAAAAGAAAACTTATGAAAAGAAAGCTGGATGATATTTCCAAAGGAAAGATTAAGGTGGATTATAAAATGAGTTTTACCAGGTAATGAAAAGCCTGTCGCATAATATTTTCAAAGGTGTGATTTGTGTGATCATACCTTTTTTCTTTTCTGTTAGTGTTTTTGCACAAACCGACAGTGCCATCATAACCTTAAGTAAAGAAACTGTTTTAAGCGAAGTTGTTATCCGGAACGACCTGGATGTTGTGCATTTTTTAAACAGGGTGAAAAATGATACCAGTTTTTACAAGGCTTTTAAAAATTTAAGGTTACTGGGTTTCACTTCCTTCAACGATATCCGTATGATGGATAAAAAAGGAAGATTGAAAGCTTCACTTTTCAGTAAAACAAAGCAAATCAGGGAGCATAACTGCCGCAGCATGGAAGTGCTGGAGGAAAAAGTTACGGGAGATATGTATGATGATAATGAACTGGATTATTATACGGCAGAACTATATGCGGGATTATTTTTTACAAATGGAAACGTATGCAATGAATCCAATATTGTTGCCGGTACCCAGCGCAATGTGCGCAAAAAATCGGGAATTGAAAAGCATAAGGAACAATTAAAGATGTTGTTCTTTAACCCGGGTAAGAAGATCCCGGGTATCCCTTTTATTGGAGATAAAATAGAGATATTCAACCCTGAAGTTTCTCAATATTATAATTTTAGTGTTGATATGGAAATGAAGAATGGAGAAGATTGTTATCTTTTTATCATTCAACCTAAGGAAGGGCTGTCATCATCTCAAAAAAACAAGATCGTTTTTGATAATATCACCACCTGGTTCAATGCAAAAACCATGGAAATTGTGGCCCGCAATTACAACCTGAGTTATAATACGCCGGCCTATGATTTTAATGTACAGATGGAAGTTGAAATGACCCGGTTTGAAGGTCTGCTGGTTCCTTCAGTACTTCGTTACGACGGTAACTGGAAAGTTGTTTTCAAAAAAAGAGAAATTGGATTATTCACTGCCACTCTTTTTGATTTTGTAAAGGAGTCATGAATTAATGTTTGTCTTTACATAGTTCTTCCATTTTTCAATTACTTTTTGAATATCATCCGGGATGGCACTTTCAAAAAACACTTCTTTCCCGGTTCCGGGATGAATAAAGCCTAATGTTCGTGCATGTAAAGCCTGGCGCGGACAAATAGCAAAGCAATTATCAACAAACTGCTTGTACCTGCTGAAAATGGTACCTTTTAAAATTTTATCGCCACCGTAAAAATCATCATTGAACAAAGGGTGACCAATGTATTTCATATGCACCCTGATCTGGTGGGTACGGCCGGTTTCCAACACACATTTTACCAGCGAAACATAGTTATATCTTTCCACTACTTCGTAATGTGTTGTAGCTTCTTTGCCATGATCTCCTTCGGGATAAGCTTCAAATAATTTTCGATAGCGCTGGTTTCTGCCTACGTGTGCTTTAATGGTTCCTTTATCATGTTCCATATCACCCCAAACCAGGGCAAGGTATTCGCGTTTTACAGTATGATCGTAAAATTGTTTGGCTAACTGCCTCATGGCATTTTCATTTTTGGCCATTACCAGCAGACCGCTGGTATTTTTATCTATGCGATGTACGAGTCCAAACCGGGGTAATACTTCTTCCGAAATGCCTGGCTTCTGTTGCTGCAGGTAATAGGCTACACCATTCAGCAAAGTACCATTATAATTTCCGCTTCCCGGGTGCACTACAAGTCCGGCAGGTTTGTTTATCAGTAATATATCATCATCTTCATATGCAATATTCAATGTAATATTCTCGGGAACGATCTCGGTTGATTCGGGTGAAAGATCGGAGTAGATCACGATATGGTCGAAAGGTTTGATCTTGTAATTCTGCTTAACTGCTTTATTGTTCACCAGCACCAGGCCTGCATTGATGGCCTGTTGCAGTTTATTTCGCGTGGCATTTTCAATCCTGTTCATCAGGAATTTATCTATTCGGTAAGGTTCCTGACCTTTATCAATGGTAAAAACAAATCGCTGGTAAAGTTCATCACCGGCGTCCTGCTGATCATCATGTAAAGTATTTTCATCATCAGTTAACATAGCTGCAAAAATAAAGGGACTAAAGTTGGTAATTTTGCCCAATGTTGATTCAAAGCGCTGAATTTCGCGACCTGGGGCAGATGGATTATAAAACTGCCTGGGATTACCAGGAAAACCTGCTGAAAGAAAACCTGGCCATAAAGGCAAATGCAAACCAGTCGGGCATTGCCGTGGATCCTAAATCTTTACCTACACGTAATTACATTTTATTTGTTGAGCATCCTCCCGTATATACACTGGGAAAGAGTGGTAAAATGGAAAATGTTTTGATAAATGAAGAAGAAAGAAAGGAAAGAGGAATTGAATTCTTTCCAACGAACAGGGGAGGCGACATAACTTTTCACGGCCCGGGGCAAATTGTTGGGTATCCGATTTTTGATCTTGAAAAATTTTATACCGACATTGGACGGTATTTAAGAGAACTGGAAGAAGTGATCATTTTAACACTGGCTTCTTATGGTATTGAAGCCGGCAGGTCGGCGGGAGAAACCGGCGTTTGGATCGATGCAGGTAGTAAAGGAAAAGAAAGAAAGATCTGTGCCATGGGTGTGCGTTGCAGTCGCTGGATCACCATGCATGGTTTTGCCTTGAATGTAAATACCAATTTAGATTATTTCAATCATATTATTCCCTGCGGCATACAGGATAAAAAAGTAACTTCCATATTGCAGGAAACAGGGCGTGAAATTCCTCTGAAAGAAGTGCAGCAATTATTGCTGAAAAATTTTGAGAAAGTTTTTGGATTGAAGATTGAGGAAATGTAATACAGGTGATGAATGAAGCACAAAGGTCAGAATTCCCTTGGCAGGTAGAACTTGTTTTTCTCCAGCAGCTTATCGTCTTCATACAATTCAAATTTAAACCAGCCAGAGTGAAGAAAATTTGCCTTGTCAAGGGTTAGCGCAGGGTCTTTAATGGATGTGATCTCGAAAAGAAAGTTGTCGTCGTCCTCATAAAACTTTATGCGGTATTTCTTCTTTTGCGCATCGGGGAGATTAATAAAAATATAGCCGTCCTTTCTTGTATAAACATAAAAGGAAGGAACAAATTCGGGTTTTTTGGTAATGGCATTCTTATTAATAATGCTGATTGTATCCTTAATCTGCTGCACTACAGGATTCAGTGTGCGGGCGGTATCCAGAACAGGTTGTTTTGATTCTGTAAAAAAATATTCGCCTTTGTCGAGGTTTACAAAAAGGCGGTAATACATATGATCGTTAGGAGCGGTACGATCGGCAAAACCATTTGTGATGGCAGAAGGATCTGTTACGCTAAGTATGGTTTTGAAATTTTTTAAACTATCATGCGAACGCTGAATGCTGATCTGTTTTACAACAGGAAAATTATTCACCCATCCCACAATCACCCTGTTATTTCCCACATGCCTTACAGAAAATTTCGGAAGCGTGTCCTGTGCAAATACCTCTGCGCCTGGGAACATGATGAAGAAAAACAAAAAAAGACTTATGATTCTTTTCATATGATGATGGTCGTTCACTTCCTACAAATATAATTCGCAAAGGATTTTATATCAGAAAATTAACTTTCCTTTCTCGAGCGATAAATTGCCCTGTAATCCACCGCTGTGAATGGCCAGGATGCGTGCATGAGCCGGAAAATAATCATTATTTAATAAATCCTGCAGTGCATAAAATAATTTTCCCGTATAAACAAAATCCGAAGGAATACGATGTTTCATGAAAAAATCATTCATAAATGAAAAAAGTTGCTGGTTTGATTTTGCATATCCGCCGAAACTATAATCAAAGTTCAGATTAAACTGGCGGGATGGATCCTGCAACAATGATCGAATGTCATCTTCCACAGAAAAATTATTTTTTAACACACTGATGGCTGTTACGTGTTGATCGGGCGAGGCAGCATTGATCAAACCCGCCAGCATGGTTCCCGTACCGCAGGCAGCCATGATATGCGTGTATGAGGCCGAATTAATTTGGTTTAAGATTTCCATAGCACCCAGCACCCCCATTTTTCCAAAACCACCTTCAGGAATAATAAAAATTTCTTCACTGTCCGGTTTTTCAAGGATCTCTTTTGGAATAATTTTTCCGGTGTAGTCTTTTCTACTGCTGAAAAACAATTCCATTCCATATTCCATGGCAGCTAGCAGGGTATGAGAAAGCTGCTTTGGTTTTTCTCCCCGGATGATCCCAACCGGCTTCAAACCTTGCATAGAGCAGGCTGCAGCTGTTGCTATGATATGGTTGGAATAGGCGCCGCCAAAAGTGATGATGGTTTTCTTTTTTGTGCGGACAGCATCTTCCAGGTAATATTTCAATTTAAATATCTTATTACCCGAAATAACAGGATGAACCAGGTCGAGCCGGAGAATATCAACTGTGGTATGGAATTTATGATCAATTTGCAGCCGGTCAATACGGCTTTTTTGAAATAGGTTCACATAAAATAATTCTAAGGGCTAATTTATTTAATTTCGGCCCCAACAAATACTAAAAGATGAAACCAACATTAGTGATCATGGCGGCCGGCATGGCTTCAAGGTACGGAAGTATGAAACAGATACAGCAATTCGGACCCAGTGGTGAAACCATAATGGATTATTCCAT
>JAEZCV010000124.1 GCA_023429985.1 Bacteroidota bacterium
ATGTTGTTCCTGCGGATTTTCGGCAGATTGAAACTCCCTGTTGTTGTTTCAAACATTCCCTTGCGCAGATGGCGCGGATCATATGCCGGAATGCCTCTATTCGCTTTAATTTATGGATGGCCTTTCGAAATTAAATGCCTGTTTCTTTCTTCATGTTTTTTTTCATCCCGCCCAGTTTTCCCTGTCTAAACTCCGGTATTGAATGGCTTCTGCAAGGTGCTCTGTCCTTATGTTTTCACTTCCCGATAAATCTGCAATGGTTCTCGAAACTTTTAAGATCCTGTCGTAAGCCCTGGCCGATAAATTCAGTTTTTGCATGGCAACTTTTAAAAGGTTTTGTCCTACGGTATCTATCATACAGATCTCCTTCAACAACCTGCTGCTCATTTGGGCATTACAATAAATGCCATCATAGCATTTATATCTTTCTTCCTGAAGGCTTCTTGCCCTGATCACTCTTTCCCTGATGATGGCTGAATTTTCCTGCGATGCAATTCCCGACAACTCTCCAAAGCTTACCGGGGTTACTTCTACATGCAGGTCAATACGATCGAGTAATGGTCCCGAAACTTTGTTCAAATATTTTTGAACTGCTCCTGGCGGACAACTACATTCTCTCTCCGGGTGGTTATAAAATCCGCATGGACAGGGATTCATAGATGCGATCAACATAAAGCTCGCAGGAAAATCCACTGCCACCTTCGCCCGCGAAATGGTAACCTTTCTTTCCTCCATCGGCTGACGCATTACTTCCAGTACCTGCCTTTTAAATTCAGGCAATTCATCCAGGAATAAAACCCCATTATGGGCCAGGGAAATTTCGCCTGGTTGCGGAATGCCACCGCCTCCTACGAGCGCCACATCGCTAATGGTATGGTGCGGACTTCTGAACGGTCGTTTGGAAACGATAGTGGCATTTTCTGGTAGCTTACCGGCAACAGAATGGATTTTGGTGGTTTCAAGTGCTTCCTGCAATCCAAGTGGGGGTAAAATAGTGGGCAACCGTTTGGCGAGCATGGTCTTACCAGCTCCGGGAGGACCAATCAAGATAGCATTATGTCCGCCGGCAGCGGCAATTTCCAGGGCACGCTTGATGTTTTCCTGTCCTTTTACTTCCGAGAAGTCTACATCAAAAATGGATTGGGCGTTCATGAATTCATCCCTTGTGTTTACCACCAGCGGTTCAAGAGATTTTTCTCCCGATTCAAAAAAATCTATCACATCTTTTATGTGTCGAACTCCATAAACTTCCAGGTTATTTACCATCGCGGCTTCGCGTGCGTTGGCTGAGGGAAGTATCAGGCCTTTAAATTTTTCCTTCCTTGCCTGGATGGCAATGGGTAGGGCGCCTTTTATAGGTCGAATCTCTCCATCAAGACTTAACTCTCCCATGATAACATATTGAGCAACTGCTTCAAAATTTTCAAGCTGTTCCGATGCAGCCAGGATGCCTATGGCAAGTGTAAGATCAAAGGCGCTGCCCGTTTTTTTGATATCAGCAGGAGCAAGGTTTACAACGATCCTTGTACGTGGAATGGATTTTCCAATAGATTTAAAAGTGCTTTCCACGCGCTGGAAGCTTTCTTTCACCGCGTTATCCGGAAGTCCAACCAGCATGAATCCCACATTGGTTTCCATCCAGTTCACTTCCACTGTAATGGTAACGGCTTCAACGCCATAAACAGCACTTCCAAAAGTTTTTACCAACATCAAATGAAAGAATGAAAATCAATTGAAGAAAGCTGGGGGTTTTATGGATTTATTCTGATGAAAAAAACTTTAGCTATTGATGTTTTGTCTAAAGAATATTTGGATATACAATCAAGCAATTGAAATATAAATGGGATAAAAAGCAATTCATTGAGAGGAAGACATATTTATCAATATGAAGAAAACCTTTATTGTTATTCTAACCCTATTATTCATGGTATGGTCTGTTGTTGGTCATATCGTTGCTGATTATACAACCAATCCATCATTTGGTGACTTCTGTGAATATTCAGCTTATGTTACCCTTATTGCAGTCTTTATTGGTTGGTATTACCTGTGGAAGACCCAGAATCGTAGAAAATAATATCCAGACCATTCAAATGATGGTCTTTTTTTTCCGAAAACTTGTAAGAAAGACCATGGGTTGTTGGTCAATTGTCAAATTGAAGGAAAAGTATCAAAGAAAGAATTTATTGCCATAACTATATATTTAAACCTATAAACGAAAAAACCTTGAGTTTAACCCAAGGTTTTACAAACAAACCATGATAACGTCAAATGGTCTAAGCTTATAAGTAAACCATCTTTGTATAATTCAGAGGAGTACCACCTGTTATCACCCCCCCGGTTGCGTCTAAAAATGTGAAAGACCACCAAAGTTGATATTTCCAAGTGACTTTGAATTTCTTGTGACCTACTCTAAGGGGCATTCCCTTATGAGTGGAAGTGTAGGCCCGTCTTTTAACTGGTCTGTCAAGATAAGTGCAATCAAGGTAAGTTTCGTCAGGCACCGCAGCAGGGGTTACGAAGTCCATAAGTATTGGGTGAAAATGGATGTGGGTTCCAAACTTCATATGGCTCCCAACAATGCTTCATTGTGACACCACATGAAGAATTATCACCTAATGGAATATATTTATTCATACAGTTCCCTAAGGATTCCGCTGGTTCGCTACCGCCCCCACCTACACCGGGGTCACAATCACTTCCAAATGAACTTAAACGTGTGCCTGTAGCAGCACAACCGGTGCAATATGTACCTAACAACTCTGTATCTGTTTCAACAGTTCCATCCAAATAATAAGTTGTACGAACTAACCACAAAGTCTTACAGTTTTCGTTCCCTTCCATCTGACCTTCTTCATTAATTGGACTAAGATGATATGTATCGGTAAGTTCTCCATCTTCGTAAATCTCTTCCTGAAAAAAATTGTCATCTAACGTGTTATTTGCTATAACTCCGGTATACGAATTCGAATCAGAATTAAAAATTTCATCTAATTTATGGTCTACAAAACTTTTAGATAAGTCTGTGTAAAAGGTAAAATATTGACCGTAGGTTATTTGACCATTTTCAGATGTAAAACAAGCTTTGTAAAAGGTGTTTGTATACTCTGGCACAGATGGGTTCTTGTATGTTGCAAGGTCACAAAAAATCAAGTCAATGCTATCGGTCAAAGGGACGACTATAATATTAGAATCAGAGAGATTGGCTAATAATGTATCGATTTTACTAGCTTGATGAGTTGAAATTGTGTCCTGATAGTCTTCCAGATAGGATTCAATTTATGCATATAATCTTCCCCCGCTTTGCTGATTTTCAACAGAGTTTGGGCTTTCTTCTACATTGGTGCCTTTCCAGTCCGGTTTACGACATGAGAATAGAAATACTAAAATACACACAAGGGATAACAACTTTACAGTACTTTTCATTTCATTTGGTTTTTTTATATGGTTGACTTTATAAACCCAAATATCAAGAAGGCACTTTATAAAAAAATATATTTATGTTAGCAAATGAAAATTAGATGTTAAGACATGAAAATACCCACATCAATTGACGAAAAGCTGAATGCTTTTGCCAAAAGACACAACGCAGAAATATATACAAGGGAAATCGGAGCTGATAGCAAGCCAGTTTTTGAGGCGGAAATAAGAAAAATTCTCTGGGATGACGCAATGTTTTCAAAAGCAATTTTTATAATTCCGGCACAACTTTTTGATGACAAATCGGCTTCAAATTCGTGGAGCTTTACAATTAATGCTTCTCTTAATGAAGACCGTCCGGGTGAAGTGCCATTCTGGACAAAAGACTTGTTAGAAGAAGTGCCTTTTCAGGAAATTGAAGAACACATAGACCACTTGCTTAACGAAGCAGAACACCTGCTTGCCGCAGTTCGGAAGGAAGATATGCGTCTTACTTGGGGTTATTATGAAGGGCCTGATGGTCGCATTGAGTTTAGTTAATTACCATCGGGTTCACCTAATTTCTTGCTTTTTCTTTGTTTTGTGGGGGTATTGATTTTGATAGCTAACCGATTGTTTTTCAGTTCTAACACAAAGATAAATAAACATTGTCCCAACATTTACATAACAACATCACTAATAGTATGGTGCGGACTTCTAAATGGTCGTTTGGAAACGATGGTGGCATTCTGGAAAGAACAAAAACCTGTTTAAATAAACTTGAGGTTTTCTGAAAATATTAGGTAGAAAAAAACTTGTTTGCTGAGATAAGGGAAAACGCAAATATGATAATAACAGTTTATTAAAATGCTATGCAAAGATTTGAGAACATTGATCCTAAACTTATCCAGTTTGCTGAAGAGCATCATGGACAAATTAGAAAAGATGGATTCTATTTTGGTGATAAACCTGATGAAAACATTGAAGTAAGAACGATTTTTTGGAAAGAAGGTGTGATTGTTAAAGACCTAAGTATTCATCCACTGTATGATTCAGGTACTTCTGACGATTCCTTATGGACATTTGTAATTTCTGCACATTATTCAGAAGATGATGAACGCTATCCACATGTATTACCATCATGGCATGAAATCCTTTTGCGTGATGTCAAATTGGTTGAAATAGAAAATCAACTTGACCGACTCTTAAAGGAAACCGCTGAAAAACTGGGTGCTATTGGATTCGATGATTTAATCGTCAAACCCTTCTTTACTTCATAAAATCTTGCTTTTTCTTTGTTTTTGTGGGGTGGTAATTCGATGAATAACAGATTGTTTTTTAAAAACCTGATGATAAGCTGTATTGGGAGGCGTATTTTCCTCGAAGTTTTTTATTTTTTTGCATTTATAAGAATTTATTAAATTTATTTACAAAGAAAAATATGCGCAAGTATAGAATCATTTCGGGCGTGGTTTTGTTATTACTTGCAGCCATCACATTTTTCTCACGGAAGGGAGAATGGAAGTTTACCCCGGTGATGTATTTTTTAAATACGTTTACCTTATTTGCCCTGGGTGTTTATTATCTCTTATTCAATAAAAAGAAAGATGTAATTATTGATCAGAATTTGCTGGTGATTAAAAAGGGAAATAAAAAACTTAAAGAACTGGATCTTACCACAACAAACAGGATTGTTCATGGGTATAAAAGCATGAAGATCATTTTCAGGGACTTCACTGAAACATTACATTTTTCTGATTTTAACGAAGCGGCTGTTCAAAAACTTAGATCTCTGCAGATGAATGGTTGAGATATTTCTCCCCAGAATTTCAGCTTTCTGATGAATCCTTTATTTTAGCTATCTCCCTGCTTATTAATTCATTTATCCCAATATGTCCCAACGGCAAAGCTTTTGCATAATAAGGGCAAAAGGAAGTTATGAAACAGATTCATTCTTTATGGTTCCCGGCCCTGGCACTTATGGTAACCTTCAGCTCATGTGAGGTAATTGGTGGGATTTTTAAGGCCGGTTTCTGGACAGCCATTATTCTTGTGGTAATAGTAGTTGTATTGATCATCTGGCTGTTAAACCGCTTCCGGAAGTAATATTTTTCTACCCTGTTTTTCTTTTGTAATTTTTACAAAAGCATACCATGAACACACATGCCATTAACTGGTTTGAAATTCCGGTTACGGATTTTGACCGCGCCAAAAAATTTTACCAGTCCATTTATGATTTCGAAATGCCTGAAACAAAAATGGATGAAGTAAGAATGGGATTTTTTATGCACGATATGGAAAATGGTGGACGTGGTGGTGCCATTGTACATCATCCCAACCTCATGAAGCCGGGAAAAATGGGCACACTGGTTTATCTCAACGGAGAGCCCGACCTGAATACAATTTTAGAACGTGTAGAAGTAAACGGAGGTAAGGTTTTGCATCAAAAATCGCTTATTGCAGATAATATGGGTTACTGGGCCATGTTTGAAGATACAGAAGGTAATTATGTAGGACTTCACTCCATGCAATAGCCTTCATCACCCATGACCATACATCGATCTACTTTTCAACTGCTGCGATTTCATTTTTCATTCTTCCTTCTGCCTGTTTATTTATTTGCACTCAGCCAGGCTAAGGAAATAAATGTTTTTGCGGCCGTTTTAACAGCTATTATCTGGCACCTGCTGGTGTATCCTTCCAGTAATGGATATAATTCTTATATGGACCGCGATGAAACGCCTGTGGGAGGATTAGAGAAGCCACTTCAACCTACAAAACAACTCTATTATTTTACCGTTGCTATGGACCTGCTGGCAGTTAGCTTGTCCTTCCTCGTTAGTTATTGGCTTGTCCTGGGTACTATCATCTACATTCTTGCTTCAAGGGCATATAGTTTCAGGGGCATAAGACTAAAGAAATTACCCCTGACTGGTTTTCTTACTGTTTTTATTTTGCAGGGCGCTCACGTGTATTATTTTAGTGTGCGCGCTATCGATAGCTTTAATTCACCCATGGATCCATTACCTCCCATCATTGCCAGCCTGCTTATTGGCGCATTATACCCATTAACCCAGGTTTATCAGCATGAGGCAGATGAAAAGGATGGAGTAAGAACCATCAGCATGTTGCTGGGCAAAATGGGAAGTTTTGTTTTTAGCATGATACTGTTTATTTCAGCAACATTTTTAATGTTTTTGCTGATGAAAAAACAGGAAAACCTTACAGTATTTTATTATTTCCTGCTCATCATGCTGCCGGTGGTATCTTTTTTTCTGTATTGGATGGTGCTTGTGTGGAGAAAACCCGAAAAGGCTGATTTCAGGAACAGTACCATCATGAATATCACGGCAACACTCTGCACAACCGCTTTTTTTATATTGCTTAATTTTTATGCTTGAGTAAGATAATTTCCATAGGAAAAGCATTACCAGCCTACTGTCACCCGCAGCAGCAGATCATGCAGTTCATGCAGGCTGTTTATGCCACTAATGAAGTGGATTCAAGAAAGCTGCGTTTTTTATACCAGCAATCGGGCATCAAACAACGTTATTCTGTGGTTCCCGATTATGGTAAACCGATTGGTGAATGGAAATTTTATCCGCGATCGGAGAATCTCGAACCCTTTCCGTCACTCGAAAAAAGAATGGCTGTTTATAATAAGCAGGCTCCCTTACTTTCAGTTGATGCCATAAGAGATTGCCTTGGGAATTTCGATGCAAAAAAGATCACGCACCTTATCACCGTTAGTTGTACAGGAATGAGTGCCCCCGGACTTGACCTCCAGGTGATGGAACTCATGGACCTTCAAAAAAATATTTTCCGTACCTCCGTGAATTTTATGGGATGTTATGCAGCCATTCATGCCCTAAAAATTGCAGATGTAATATGCAGGGCAGATGAAAATGCATTTGTGATGATCGTTTGTACAGAACTTTGCACGCTACACTTCCAAAGGGAAAATACAATGGATAATATTACATCTTCACTTTTGTTTGGAGATGGATCTGGAGCGGTGTTGGTAACAGGAAATAATTACAAGGGAAAAGGACTTGTTTTATCTTCTTTTTACAGCGAAGTAATTCCTAAAGGCAAACGCGATATGGCCTGGGAACTTTCATCAACCGGTTTTTTAATGACATTAAGTGGCTATATACCCGATCTTATCGAAGCCGATTTTTCATCAATCGTTGAAAGAGCAATCGCAAAAGATGATAGTAAGGATATCAGTCATTGGTGTATTCATCCAGGCGGAAAAAGAGTGCTGGATGCTATTGGAAAAAGCATGGATTTCCAGGCAAATGAATTAGCCAATTCCTACCATACGCTTGAAGATTTTGGCAATCTTTCTTCTGCTACCATTTTGTTTGTTTTAGACAGAATGATGAAAGAAGAGCAGCCGGTGGAAAAACTATTTGGAGCTGCATTTGGTCCTGGTTTAACAGTTGAAACATTCACCGCACATTCCGATGCTTTCGTTTAAATCCAGGTCATATGAGAAAGAATTGCTTGATGGAAACAATATTCCATTTAACGACATCGCTCTGAACATGAAAGAACTGGATTTTATTAATACCAGGCTTGGAGGCCACCGGGTAACTATCAGTGGAGTTGAATCATTTCATTCCAATAACCATAACTCACTAAGCATTGTTGAAATTGGATGTGGGGGAGGCGATAATTTACGCTCCATTCGCCGGTGGGCTGAAACTAAGAAACTCAACCTTCAACTTAAAGGAATTGATATCAATTCAAATACCATTGCCTTTGCTGAAAAAATTAAAGAGAATGAAGGGATCGAATTTATTCATGCCGATTATAAAGAAGTGAATTTTGATGTGCGTCCCGACATAATTTTCTCTTCACTTTTCTGCCATCATTTTACCGATAGTGAGTTGGTGGAAATGATGAAATGGAAAAGGGATCATTCACGAATGGGCTTTTTCATCAATGATCTTCACCGTAATTTTTTTGCTTACCACAGTATACGTTTGCTGGTGAATACGTTTTCTAAAAGTTATCTTGTTAAGAATGATGCGCCCCTTTCGGTTCGTCGCGGATTTTTACGAAGTGATTGGGAAAGAATATTTCATGACGCGGAAATCTGTAATTACAGCATTGGATGGAAGTGGGCTTTTCGATGGCTGATAAAGTTTAAGCATGGTTAAGCAGGAGAAATATGATGTGGTGATCATTGGGGGAGGACTGGCAGGTTTGTCGGCGGCCATTCAACTGGCAAAATTGAGCCGAAATGTATTGTTAGTTGAAAAGGAATCTTATCCCCATCATAAGGTTTGTGGTGAATACATTAGTATAGAGTCATGGGATTATCTTTTATTATTAGGACTTGACCTTGAGAATATAAACCCGCCAAAAATTAACCGGCTCTTACTATCTGCTCCTAACGGAAATAGTTTTACTACAAAATTAGAGCAGGGCGGGTTTGGAATGAGTCGTTATTTTTTAGATCATGCTCTTGCGCGCATTGCAGAAAGCTGCGGAGTGAAGATTTTTAGTTCAACAAAAGTGGATGATGTAAAATTTTTGAATGAATTTAAAATTAAACTAAGTGGTGCGCATGCTGCTGAAATTTTATCAAAGTCATGCATCAGTGCTTTTGGAAAACGATCTAATCTTGATATTAAATTGAATCGAAAATTCCTTCAGTCCTATGATAAAAAACTTCAGAATTTTATTGGTGTGAAATACCACATTCATTCTGACTGGCCACCTGATGTTATCGGCCTCCATAATTTCAAGGATGGTTATTGCGGAATTTCTCAAATAGAATCCGGTAAATATTGCTTGTGTTATTTAACCACAGCCGCCAACCTTCGATCTGCGGGTGGGGAAATAAAGTCAATGGAAGTTTCCATACTTCATAAAAACCCGTTGCTTAAAGAAATTTTTTCCGCTGCTGTATTCGAGGAAGGATTTCCCATAGCTATTTCGCAGGTGAGTTTTGTAAACAAGTCAGGAATTGAACAGCATATGTTAATGACTGGGGATGCAGCAGGTATGATCACTCCTTTGTGTGGAAATGGAATGAGCATGGCGCTTCATTCGGGTAAGATAGCAGCTATGCTGACAGAAGATTTCTTAGCCGGTAAAATTTCAAGAGAAGCAATGGAAAAGGCATATGAAGTGGAATGGAAGGCACAATTTTCAAGGCGCATGAATGCAGGGAGACTGCTGCAGCGCTTCTTTGGGAGTTCAAGTCTTTCGAATGGGTTTGTTGGCTTGTTCCAAACATTTCCAGCATTGGCAGCTCCTGTTATCAGGCTAACGCATGGAAAACCTTTTTAAGGCATGTTGTTTGTAAATTTAAGGGCATGAACAGCACAAAACAGTCAAAAAAAACACTGGTACTTGGCGCTTCTGAGAATCCTTCGCGCTATAGTTTTCTTGCTATAAGAAAGTTGCAGGCATATAATCACCCCGTTGTAGCAATAGGACGTAAGGAAGGAAAAGTTGGTGATGTTTCTATTACTAAAGAAAAAAAGGAAGAAAACGATATCGATACAATTACACTTTATCTCAATCCCACACATCAGAAAGAATATTATGATTACATAATGAGCCTGAAGCCTAAGCGCATCATATTCAACCCGGGCACAGAGAACGAGGAATTGATTGAAATGGCTGAGCGCAAAAATATTGAGCCTGTTATTGGTTGCACCCTGGTTATGTTAAGCACAGGCGAGTTTTAATATTCAGGTGATTAATACTAAGGGTATTTACCAATTTTTAAAATTTTATATACCAAACACTTTCATTTCAGCGGGATATTTCCAATATTGCAACCCTATCCAATTATCCGGTTTTCATAGAAGTTATTTATAACTTTTAAAAATCATATCCAATGAAACTAACCAGAACCTGCCTGATGGGATTCGTATTTTCCCTGTTTATTGCCGGCGCGCAAGCACAGGAAATTCCCATTAATGAGCCCGACTATAATAAGCCCCAGCTTTTTTCAGAATTACCTTCTTCCATAGAACTTCATTTAAGCGCTTTTGAATCGCTTTTAAGCAGTGCTGTCGGAGCAAAAATTAATTTCACCATCACTCCTGGTTTTATTTTCAACGGACATGTAGTTTCTAAGTCAGCCCCAAAGGATAGAAACGTTCAAAGTATTGTAATTAAATCAACCAATTACGAGGGTGCCACTCTCACTTTTACAAGAGTATTATTGGAAGACGGAACCATCCGTTACCTTGGAAGGATATTAAGCATGAACAACAGCGATGCTTATGAACTTTCACATGCAAACGGAAAATATTACTTCAACAAAAAACATTTATACGATATAATGAATGAATGATCTTAATTGACAAACCAGGCTAACCACCAATACCACCTAACAATGAAAATCCTATCCTTCCTCCTCCTCAGTTTATTGCTGGGTTTTTCGCCCAGTGCATTTTCCCAGGTGCCTGTTATGAACAGTCATCCATCTGCATCAGCAACAATTTTCCTTGATTTTGATGGCCATTTGGTGCAGGGCACCAGTTGGAATTCCATGGGCGCTATTGAATGCGGGCCAGCAAATTTAGATGCATCAAAAATCAGTGAAGTGTTTCACAGGGTGGCCGAAGATTACAGGCCTTTTAATGTTAATGTAACTACAGATTCAACCAAATACTGGGCTGCGCCTTCTACACGTCGTATCCGGTTAGTTGTAACCGTTAGTAGTGCATGGTTTGGTTCAAACGCTGGAGGTGTAGCATATATGGGTTCCTTTACCTGGGGCGATAATTCACCGGCATTTGTATTTTCTGCGCTGCTGGGATATAATGCCAAGAATATAGCTGAAGCGGCATCTCATGAAATTGGTCATACACTTGGTTTAAGACACCAGGCAGCTTATGATGGCAATTGTCATAAAATTTCGGATTATCATACGGGTATAGGCTCGGGTGAAACCGGTTGGGCGCCAATTATGGGTGTGGGATATTATCGCAATTTTACTTTGTGGAACAGTGGAGCCAATCCTCTGGGCTGTACCAATATTCAAAATGATCTTGAGATCATCACTAACTATAATGGGTTTGGTTATAGAAGTGATGATTATGGATCTCATTTCCCTTCGGCCAGTTCTGCCACTTTTTCAAACAATTCATTTTTAATTAATGGAATCATTGAAAGAAATACAGATGTAGATGTTATTAAATTTAACATGCCTTCTTTTGGAAGGTTTCAGCTCAGTGCACTTCCATTCAGCGTTGGCAGTGGAAACACGGGTTCCAACCTTGACTTACAGGTGGAATTAATGACCAATCAGAATACAGTTATCAGCACATATAACCCCGAAGATATTCTTGCAGTATCCATAGATACTATGCTAAGTGCCGGAACTTATTACCTGCGTATGCAGGGTAAGGGCAATTCTTATGCATCGGAATATGCAAGTCTTGGTTCATATAAACTCGAAGCAACTTTCAGCAATGCGCCTGTTTTACCGCTTCATAAGTTCAGTCTAACAGGAAAAAATATCAATAGCTGGCACCAGTTGAACTGGGAAATAATTGCAGATGAAACGGTGGTTAAACAAACCATTGAAGTATCAGCAAACGGGAATACTTTTAAGCCACTGGCCTTCCCGGGTGCCGAAGAAAGATCTTATTCATGGATTCCTGCTGCTACCGGCAATATTTTTTACAGGGTGAAATCGGAATTTGACGATGGCCGCACCTTTTATTCCAACATCATTAACCTGAAGAATGATGCCGCTTCAAAACCACAATTGCAGTCAAACATTGTAACATCTCGCCTGCTTGTTTCCGGTGGTGCCGGATATGATTTTCATATTGTTGATATCAATGGAAGGATTTTCCGCAAAGGTTCGATTGAATCGGGGCAGCAGCAAATTGAGGTGTCAGGATTGCCGGCAGGAATGTACCTGGTTCATTTCTATAGCAGCAACATGGTTTTTGCCGAAAAATTTCTTAAACAATAGTTCTCAGTAATCCCTACCCCTTTGGTAACCCGGGGTTTTTCCGTAACTTGGAAAAACCCCTTTTTTTATGCGCTGGAGAAAATTCAATGGAGAAACCCTCGAACTTCCCATTTATAAGGCTGTAGAAAATGTTATCACCCGCGAAAAGGCAGCAGGCTATAATTTAAAAGTTTGCATTGGAACCGACTCCCAGGTGAAAGGTTCTGAAACCGAATTTGCAACTGTAATTGTTTTCTTACGCGAAGGACATGGAGGCTTCATGTTCATTCACAACGATAAAACCAAACAGCAGTTTTCCATTAAGGAAAGGATGCTGGTGGAAGTAGCACGAAGTATTGAGATCGCTTATGAATTATGCGATCTTTTTACTTTATATGATGTTGATATGGAAGTGCATGCGGATATCAATACCAACCCGAATTTTAAAAGTAATGATGCACTTAAAGAGGCCATGGGATATATACTGGGAATGGGCTTTGCATTTAAAGCCAAACCCGAAGCTTTTGCCAGCAGCAGCTGCGCAAATAAGATCGTAAACTAAGAGAGGGGGAAACAGAAGGTTTTAAACAACGGAGTTACGGAGGCACGGATGAAGCACAGAGATATTAAAACTATTATAAAAAACGCGAATGCTGAGACAAGAGATTTAGCTATCTATATACGTCACAATATAATTTAGATATTCCTCCGTGTCCCCTCCGTGCCTCTGTGGCTCCGTGGTTCAAATTAAACTATTTACGAAGATTTACCAGCATATCCCTCCTCATCTCCAGATAATATTCATGTGGCAATCCCAGCCCTTCCTTGCAAAAGAATCATCAATGCCCTGTGGTATGCTCAAAATAAATTGAAGGGTCTTTTTGTAGAGTCAACGCATGCGTTGTCTTGCGCTAAACGCCTAAACGCCTAAACCCCTAAACCAATTTAAATTATTTTCCTCCAGAGGGTTCTGGAAACATAGCCAGGCTATTAACTTCCTGAGGTTCCAGGGTAAGTGTGGTGCTTTTATATACCCTGTCGAGCTTTTTACTGTCTTCCTGTGCAAAAGAAAAAACAACTAAAACCAAAACAAACAGAATTACAACCAGGTTCTTTTCCAATAGAGCTTTATTCATATCCAGATTCCAATCGGCTGCAATATAAATATAAAAATTATACCCTATTCTTTTTGAAAGTTTCAAAATCTTCGTTGGCAGCTGAAATCGTTGCCAGTATTTGTTTTGCGCCGGTTCTTTTTATGGCGGAAGTAAGGAAATAGGGGGGTGGTTCTTCCC
>JAEZCV010000174.1 GCA_023429985.1 Bacteroidota bacterium
AAAAAGTCATGCGTCACGGAGACAAAATCAACAACCTCGGTCGTAAAAAAGCACACCGCGAAGCGTTGTTAAGCAATCTTGCTTGTCAGCTTATCCAGTACAAGCGTATTATAACTACACTTGCAAAAGCAAAAGCTTTGCGTGTTTACATTGAACCGCTGATCACAAAAAGCAAAAAGAACGAAACACACCAGCGTCGTGTTGTTTTCAGTTATTTGCAGGACAAGGCTGCGGTTACTGAACTTTTCAGCACCATCAGCGAAAAAGTTGCCGGCCGTCCAGGTGGCTATACCCGCATTATCAAACTGGGCGCACGTCCGGGCGATAACGCCGAACTGGCCATGATCGAACTGGTTGACTTCAATGAAACCTATGGTAAAGGCAAAGGCGAGAAGAAAGAGGGCGCTAAAAGAACACGCCGTGCAGGTGGAAGCCGTAAGAAAGCTGAAACAACTGCCACAACTGAAACTTCCGCTCCTGCTGAAGAAGCTTCAAAACCTGAAGCACCCGAACAACAACCCGGCTAATGATTGCATGTTAATACCAGTCCCGCTTCGTGCGGGACTTTTTTTGCAACAATAGTTCTACTAAAGAAAATGTTGATAAAGAAGTCCGGCCTTTGGCAGGGCTTCTTTATTTTTGCGCAATTTGTTTTTAGAATGACTACAAAAAAAGATGCAATCCTGGTTCTTGAAGACGGCACAACCTGTTACGGTAAATCCTATGGCGCCATTGGCACAACAGGTGGCGAAATTTGTTTTAATACCGGCATGACGGGTTACCAGGAGGTTTTTACCGATCCTAGTTATTATGGCCAGGTGCTGATCATGAATACAGTTCATGTTGGTAATTATGGTGTTTTAGACCTGGATGTTGAAAGTGATGGAATAAAGATCAAAGGATTGATTGGTCGTAACCTGGAAGAATTGTTTTCCAGGAGAAAATCCACGAAATCACTCGATGAATACCTGGCAGAGCAAAATATTGTAGCCATAGAAGGAGTAGATACAAGAGCTCTTGTAACACATATAAGAAGCAAGGGTGCCATGAACTGCCTTATTTCATCAGAAATACTGGATCCTGAAGTTTTAAAAAAGCAATTGAAAGAGGTTCCGGGAATGTCGGGGCTGGAACTGGCATCTGTTGTAAGCACACAAAATCCTTACGAACTGGGAAATGTTTATTCTCCAATAAAGATCGCTGTACTGGATTATGGTACTAAAAGAAACATCTTGAATTGCATGGTGGAACGTGGGGCACATGTAAAAGTTTTTCCTGCCAAAACACCGGTCGAAGAATTAAAGGCATTTAACCCCGTAGGTTATTTTATAAGCAACGGTCCCGGGGATCCTGCTGCCATGGATTATGCTGTTGAAACAGTGAAAGAGATTCTCAGGGAAAATGTGCCAACTTTTGGTATATGCCTGGGCCACCAGTTACTTGCAAGAGCCAATGACATTCCCACGTATAAAATGCACCATGGACACAGGGGATTAAACCATCCTGTAAAAAACCTGGTAACAGGCCGCTGCGAGATCACTACACAAAATCACGGCTTTGGTGTAGACGCAGATGCAGTGCGTGCATCAGAAAATTTAGAAATAACCCATGTAAATCTTAACGACCAGTCAATAGAAGGTATCAGAATGAAAGGCAAACCTGCTTTTTCGGTGCAGTATCACCCCGAAAGTACGCCAGGCCCCCACGACAGCCGTTATCTTTTTGATGATTTTATTGCTATGATCAGAAAGAACGTAGCTGGGAATAGTTGATCAAAAAATTGTTGAACGGTTGTTGAAGAGTTGAACAGTAGTTGAACAGTTGTTGAACAGTTGTTGAACAGTTGTTGAACGGTTGTTGAACCGTTGTTGAAAATCTTCCGAAATTGAATGAAGCTGCACCTTCAACTGTTAAACCATATAAAACTATATTCAACAACTGTTCAACTGCTATTCAACCACCTAAAAAATCTTCCGCAATGAAAATAGCCATCATCAACGGGCCTAATCTTAACCTTCTTGGCAAAAGAGAAACCGATATTTACGGAGGTATGTCATTTGAAACGTTTTTTAAAAAGCTGGAAAGTAAATTTCCCGATGTGGAACTTAGTTTCTATCAGTCGAACATTGAGGGTGAATTGATCAATGAAATTCATTCGAAAGGGTTTGATGTAGATGCCATCATTATTAATCCCGGTGGTTATGGACATACTTCTGTTGCGTTGGGAGATGCAATAGCTGCGGTTCCAGCACCTGTAATTGAAGTGCATATTTCAAACGTATATGCAAGAGAAGAATTCCGTAAGCTTAGCCATATTTCTGCACAATCGGTTGGGGTGATAACAGGATTAGGTCTTAGCGGTTATGAACTGGCAGTGTATCATTTTACGAACCAAGGATCTTTGTAGTTTTCTTCATATCATCGGCCAGTTTGCATAAATATTCCAGCTGGTCCTTTAAAAACAGGTCATCCTGGGTGGGGTTTTCATCATTCCAGTCTTTTTTACCCGGCATTTCAGATGATGCAGAAAAGGAATTATCCATATTAGATAAACTTTCATTGAGCTTGAACAATGCGCGCTGGGCAGCATTGATCAGTGGTTTGAAATGCGTTTCTGATTCTTTTTTAATTAAACTGGTGGAAATGGTTGCAATGTTTGAAAAGAAGATATTATTCATCACAACAAATTCATGCACCTTATCACTGTTTTTCTGTTTGCTTTTTGGTTCGGAAAGCATACGGTGAAACAGGGCCGTAAGGTTGGCCGAATGAACATAAACTTCCTTCCTGGCCAGTTTATATGCAAGGATATCAATTTTTTCTCCTCTTAAGGTTTTTACCAGTTTCTCGAGATAAGCAGCATTTGCTTTTAAAACACTTTTAATATGAGTGTTTAATTGCTCCGATTCCCAGTTTGGGAACAAAAAATAACTTACAGGCAGGGCAATAAGGCATCCGATTATGGTATCCAGAACTCTCTCTTTTGCAACCTCCATAAATCCCATTCCCAGGAAATTAAAAAGGATAATTACAAAAGGTGTCACACTTAATACCATAGCCAGGTAATTGGTTCGCAGGAAAGAATAGGTGCTGATCATAAAAATTACCATGATCACAAATAGCGTTGTTGTATTTGAAATGAACAGAAGAACAAGACTTCCTGCACCAACACCTATCAGCGTTCCAATTAATCTTTCCTTATTTCTTTGCTTTGTTAAGCTGAATGCAGGTTTAATGATGAAGGCGATGGTAAGTAAGACCCAATAACTATGCTGGCCATAATCAATCCATCGTACTGTAAAAAATCCTATAAGGCAGGCAATGGCTACCCTGAGGGAATGCCTGAAAGCCGAAGACTCCAGGCTGAAGTTATTGAGTAATACCTCTCCTCCCATGGGGTGGTGCGATACAAAATGTGAATGATCGAGCGGTCCGGATTTTTTCTTTACATCTTTATCAAAATACTTTTTCATGGCCTCCAGCCTAAGTACAAGGTTGCGCAGGTTTACCAGGATTTTCTTTAAAACAAGATTGCTTTTATCGCCCTCTCCGGATTTATCTATTTCCTGCTTTAATATAATTAGTGCCGATTCAAGATCGTACAGAGACCTGTAGTTCGATTTCATTTGTATGGATAAACCCATGTTTTCGATTTCTGCTGAAAGAAGCGAAAGAAAATCACTGATCTTTTCCAATACACCTGTATCCCCAAATCTTGATCTTAATTCATTGTAATCGTAAAATGTGGCCGTGGTGTCTTCAAAAAAATCAACCGATTCAACAAAGGCCATTACCAGTTTTCTTCCCATTGGCGTTGACTCCTTTACTGTTGCCCGGGTTTTAAATAATACCTCTCTTGCTGCATCCTGTTTTTCATGAACAAGTATTTGTTGCGCTACAAGTTGGCGGTAGTTTTCTGCCAGGTCGGTGGTGGGTTCATAAAACCTGCTTTTGATCCTTAAATATTTTGCGAGCTCCCTTATGCTGTCACCCAAAATTCTTTGTGCAAGCCTGTAGGGTCGAAATAAGGTGGCCAGGATGCTGATGATCATATACCATAATCCGCCCACCATAATCAGCACACTGTGAAAGCCTATATTGTCGGCAATGGTTGGATCGTCCATGGTAAGTATCATTACCAGTATAACAGCATTTCCTACACTGGTGGCCCTGTTACCAAAAACTGTGAACATGGAAAAAACAAAACAAACCAAAGCAATCTCAATGCCCATGAGCAAAACGCTGGACTTGGCAACACCTGTTATATAGGCAATTAAGAAAATGAAGAGAGAAGTGAATAACATGCCGTTTCTCTTGTGCATGCCTGGGCCCGGCGCATCGGTTAAACTAACACACAAAGCACCCATGGATATGGCTAGTCCAACCGTTTTATAACCGTTTTGAAAACCAATAAGCGCAGGAAGCAAAATGGCAATGGTGGTGCGCAGTCCATCGGCAAAAGCCTGGCTGTTTAAAAAATACTGTGCTTCTTTAATTTCCCTGTTCATTCCTTCTCAACACCTCCTGTCTATTTCAATAGATTCTGATTTATAAGTTCACCAGATTATAAAAAATCAATGCCAGCTGATTAAAAGGTCCTTATATCAATAATTACTGCACCAGCTTTTGCACTTCATCAAGTTTTGCTATATAAATACTCCTGCCATGTGTGCCAATCACAATTTCATTTTCAATTTCCTGTATGGCAATATCATGTACCGGTATAGATGCCGGCATGCCCGAGGTCCATTTCATAAAACTTCTTCCTTTGTTCAGGCTCACATATAAACCACCATCGGTACCCACATACAAAATGTTTTCATTCTTTGGATCTTCCCTGATAACATTTACAGGCTCGTAGGGCAGGTCCGT
Organism: Bacteroidota bacterium; assembly: GCA_023429985.1. Lineage (GTDB taxonomy): Bacteria > Bacteroidota > Bacteroidia > Chitinophagales > Chitinophagaceae > Flavisolibacter. The sequence goes on from JAEZCV010000174.1 coordinate 4,873, forward strand.
TCCCAGGGCAGTCCAGGTATTTCCAAAATCCTCGCTTACAAAAACATAAGGTTTAAAATGATCGAAACGGTAACCGTTGAGCGTTACATAAACCCTTGCTTCGGAATGGGCCGAAGCAACCACACGGCTCACCCAAAGATCCTGGGGTAAACTTTTTCCTTTCTTCTTCGCATTTGCAATATTGATCCAGGTATTTCCGGCATCTCTTGTAACATGAACATTGCCATCGTCGGTACCTGCATATACCACTCCAAAATTTAAAGGCGATTCAGAAATTGTTGTAATTGTACCATAGGGAACATCGCCCTGCCGACCTCCTTTGCTTAGATCCCCGGTTAAGGCCATCATGGTATCACCCTGGTTAAATGACCTGAATAATTTATTGGAACCGAAGTATAGAATATCATTATTGTGTGTACTTAATAAAATCGGCGATTGCCAGTTGAAGCGCATGGGCTTTTCTCCCAGCTCATGGCGAGGTGTAATGCGTTTTGTTTCTTCCCTGTTGAAACGATTGGTCCTGGAATAATTTCCAAACTGCGATCCATAATAAACAATTGCATTGTTTCTTTTATCTACCTGTACATACATTCCATCGCCGCCACCAAGATTCATTTCATTGTTATTTGATAGTCCAAGACCCGAGCCGGCGAACCTGTTCCTTCGCATTTGAGAGGGAAGATACCAAACACCATTGTCCTGCAAACCTCCATAAACATTATAAGGTTTTGCATGATCAACAGTAATGGCGTAGAACTGTCCAACGGCGGGCGTATTGGCCTTGAACCAGTTCTCTCCATCATCATAAGTTATATTAATGCCACCATCATTTCCGTTGATCACATGCGAATCCTTATCAGGATTGATCCATAGCGCATGATGATCGGCGTGTACATTTGGCTTATCAACTACTTTCCATGTTTTGCCACCATCAGTGGAAAGATGCAGGTAAACTCCAAGGTTATAAAGTTTATCAGGATTATAAGGCGATACATAGATCTTGCCAAAATAATATCCATAAGTAAAAAATGTCTGGATGTCTTTTTCATTTACTTTCTTCCATGAATTGCCGGCATCATTGCTCCTGTATATTTCTGCACCGATCGGTGTTCCTTCAAACCCGGTATTGATGTAGAGGTAATCGTAAAGCGACGTAGGTTTGATCTTTTGTAAAGCCACCATTTCCTTAACCGTTTTTGAATTGTATTTTGGATAAAGCCGGTTTCTTTTCAGAAAGCTGTCGAGTTTTGCTTCATTAAGGCTGGCAAATTCTTCCATGGAAAGATTTTTTAAATCATCCAGTAAATAAAGTGCCGTATCTCTTTTAGATGTATCGGGTTTTGGCGTTTGATTATCTACAACAGCATAAATGATATTCGGATCTTTTGGAAAAACAGCCAGGCCAATTCTTCCTACATGGTTTCCGTTTGGAAAACCGGAACCGGCGGTTGAAAGTAGTTTCCATGTATCGCCACCATCGGTTGATTTATATATACCACTGGTGCTGCCGCTTTCTTCAAAATTCCACGCACGCCTAGTACGGTACCATGCGGCTGCATAAATTTCATTTGGGTTCTTTGGGTTGATTTCCATTTCCACAACCCCTGTATTATCATCAATATAAAGACTATGCTTCCAGGTTCTTCCTCCATCCGTTGTTTTGTAAACACCGCGGTCCTTACCTGCAGAATATAAAGGTCCCTGAGCGGCTACCCATGCAATGTTTTCGTTGGTTGGATGCAGTAATATCTTTCCAATATGGTTAGAACCCGGCAAGCCAAGGTATTCCCAGTGCTTCCCATTATCGGATGATTTAAAAACACCAATGCCTGAATAAGAGGAACGGCTGCTGTTCACTTCACCTGTACCAATCCAGATGGTTCTTTTTCCCTGCTGGTTCCAGTTCACGGCAATATCTCCAATACCAATAACATCGGCACTGTCGAAGATGGGGGTGAAACTCTGGCCGTTATTGGTTGTATGCCATAGTCCGCCTGTAGCATAAGCCACATAAAACTCCGTAGGGTCGGCAGGGTTGGCTTCAATATCATCTACGCGACCGCTCATTACGGTAGGGCCTATATTCCTGAATTTCACATGGTTAACCAGGGAATTCTGCTCTAAAACCATTCTTTGCTCCAGTCCTTTCATTCTTTCAGCGGGCGGTGTGGGCTTTACCTGCGCATTTGACAAAACTGTAACGAGCAAAAAGGCGAAAAAGGGGAAGTAAAAAGCTAATTTTGAGAACATACGATCTGTTTTATCAAACTTACTAAATATGCGCTACCTTATATTAGTTCTTCTGCTTATTGGATTTGAAGCCAATGCACAACTTAAAAGCTATATTCTTACCAACGATGGCGATACACTGAACAGGGTTGATGCTAACGGAAAAAAACAGGGGCCATGGGTGGTTAAGGTAGATGACCTGCGAGGTGAGAGAGGCTATGAGGAAGAAGGCGTTTACAAAGATGATATTAAGCAGGGTGTGTTCAGAAGGTTTTCTTTACAGGGCGATTTGATTGCGATTGAAAACTACAGGTATGGATATAAAGACGGGAAAAATATTTATTTCAATTTCCTGGGTGAATTGTTGAGAGAAGAATCATGGAGGGCCATAGATCCACAGAATCCCTACGATACCGTAAATGTTTACGATGTTAATGATCCCAATAAAGTTATTGGTGTGCAGGTAGTAAAAGTTGAACCCATGAGCTATAAACATGGCACGTGGACCTATTACGATCCCATGCGAGGTACCATTGAAAAAACCGAACAATGGGTGATGAACAAGCCTAAAGAAAAAGCAGGCGCTGCCGATGATGACCTTGCACCCATTGATATTGTGAATGCTGATGGCGATGCTAAGGACGAAAAGAAGCCTGCTGCTAAAGTAAAACCTAAAGAAGTTCTGGAATTTGAAAAGAAAAATACCGGTAAGAAGAAAGTTAAGGTGAGAACAGGAAGCACCGGGGGATGAAGTGGTGAGTGGTGAGTGGTGAGTAGTGAGTGGTGAGTGG
>JAEZCV010000050.1 GCA_023429985.1 Bacteroidota bacterium
TCTGTTTTGATATGCAAAAGTCAGGTTTTTGAAACAGATGAAAAAAGAATGCTAGCGTTCATTTTGTTCATCATCCTTTTCAGGCTTAACTTCTATGGTGTCGTGAAGAATGAACACACCTTTGGGAAAAACAGATTGCAGGCTTTTACGGTATTTTTCAGCTTCTTCTCTTGTTTTGAAATTCCCGGCCTTAAGTTTAAAATAAGGTGTCTGGTAAACAAGATATGATTTCAGTTCGGGGAAATAAGTATAGATCTTGGTTCTGGCATCCAGTGCTTCATTTCTTTTGGTGGTGTTAACAACCAGCAGTCGAAAACCTTTTGCAGAACGGGCATTGGCTTTTTTAATGGCAGCGTTGATGGCAGCCTGTTTTTTGGAAAGCACTTCCATTCTTTCATCTTTATGTACGATAACGGAAGCTGTATCGGATTCCTGGGCTGATGCAGATTGAAGGATAATTAAAGAAAATGCGAAGACGAAAAATTTCATATTGTTCAGGTTTGCATTGGCTTACCAAATATAGTTCCAAGTTCTTTTCAGGAATGTTAATAGCCCGATTTTATTGATTTACCGCCTTTAACAATTTCTACAGACGCACTGCATCCCAGGCGGGTTGCACCGGCTTGTATTAATTCACTGGCAAAATTATAGTCGCGAATACCGCCACTGGCTTTGATCTGGATGTGCGATGGTAGATTGGCTCTCATGATCTTAACGGCAGCAACACTTGCCCCTTTTTCGGCATAACCGGTAGATGTTTTTAAAAAATGAACAGGATAGTTTCTGTACAAATGGCAACATTTTATGATTTCTTCTTCATTTAATATTCCTGACTCAATAATGACCTTTAACACCGCATTATTTTCAGAAACCAAAGAGGAAATTTCTTTTATTTCGGTTTCAAGCCATGCCATGTCGTTTGATTTAAAGGCAGCCAGGTTCATCACCATATCTATTTCATGTGCTCCGTCCCTGAGGGCCTTATCCGTTTCAGCAATTTTAGATAAGTAATGATGATAACCAAAGGGGAAGCCTATTACTGTGGCAACCCTGGGTTTTTTATCTTTCAGCAGCTTAAAAGCATCGCTAACATAATAGGGAGGAATACAAACGGCAGCAAATCCATATTCTAAAGCTTCGTCACAAATCTTTTCAATATCTCCCAGAATAGTGGTTGGCTTTAAAACAGTATGATCAATAAAATGTGCTATTGGCATTGAAAAACGATTTAAATTAGGCTTCCATATCTCAAATTAATCTAAATTTTATTCAACATGCACAAAGTCAAATGCCTGGCGCTTGCATTTGTTTTTTTATTTACCGGGAAAATCATGGCCCAAACCACATTCCCTGTAAATGGAATTGCCGATGAAAGACCGGGGCACTATGCTTTTACAAATGCCACAATTGTAAAAGATGCGGAAACTACTTTGAAAAATGCCACGCTTGTTATTAAGGATGGAAGAATTATTGCTGCCGGAAATAATATTTCCATTCCTGCAGGTGCTGTGGTGGTGGATTGTAAAGGCAAATATATTTATCCATCACTGATTGATATTTACAGTGATTATGGAATGCCTGCCCTTCCCCAGCGGGAAACAGGCGGTGGTTTTTTTTCCCGTGCACAATTAACCTCTAATACCAAAGGTGCTTATGGCTGGAACCAGTCCATTAAAAGTGAAGTGGATGCTTACCGCTTATTTTCTTCTGATGAAGCCAGGGCAAAAGCGCTCCGCGACCAGGGGTTTGGTACCGTACTAACTCATATGAAGGATGGTACGGCACGCGGAACCGGAACCGTTGTAACACTTGCGGATAACAAAGAAAATTTTACCATGTTGCGCGATCGTGCATCTGCGCATTATTCTTTCAACAAGGGTAGCAGCACACAAAGCTATCCTAACTCCATGATGGGTTATATTGCTTTGTTGCGCCAGACTTACCTCGATGCAAACTGGTATCAAAACAAGCCGGCATCAGAAGGCATTAACCTGAGTTTGCAGGCATGGATCAACAACCAGCAGTTACCGCAGATTTTTGAAGCCGGCGATAAATGGAATAATATTCGCGCCGACAGGATAGGAGATGAATTTGGAGTTCAATACATAATTAAAGGTGGTGGAAATGAATACCAGCGCATAAAAGAAACGAAAGCAACTGGTGCAACTTTCATCATTCCTTTGAACTTTCCCCAGGCTATGGATGTGGAAGATCCAAATGATGCACGTTTTGTAAGCCTGAGTAATATGAAACATTGGGAACTGGCGCCCACGAATCCTGCTGCCCTGGAAAAAGCGGGCATTCCTTTTTGTTTAACTGCTGCTGATTTGAGGGATGTAAAACAGTTCTGGACAAACCTCAGGCTGGCCATGCAGCATGGACTTTCCGAGCAGGCTGCATTTAATGCATTAACAAAAACGCCGGCTATGGTTCTAGGAATTTATAATGAAACAGGAAGTATTGATGCAGGAAAGTATGCCAATTTTATTATTACCTCAGGACCTGTTTTTGATGAAAAGACCACGATTTATCAAAACTGGGTGCAGGGTAGAAAGTATTCGGTTAAGGATGATCTTTTTAATGAGATGAAAGGCAATTACAATCTTGTATTGAATCTTCCATCCGGCCCGGTGAATTATGTGTTGAATTTTAAATCTTCCAATGCTGCCAGCCTCATAGGGAAAGATACAGTAAGCTCTAAGTTTTATTATGATGGTCGCCAGGTACGCATTAATGTTGCTCCGGAAAGAAGACCTGAAATGAATTACAGGCTTAGTGGACTTGTAAGCGGAAACAGCTGGAGTGGTTATGGTGAAGACAGTGTGGGCAACAGGTTTACATGGACTGCCAGTTATGCCGGTGAGGTTGAGGGTAAAACCGACAGTGTGCGCAAGCGTGCTCCGGGTGCAGTTGGAAAAGTTACCTATCCATTTCTTCCATTTGGCTTTGAAGAAGGAAGTCAGCCAAAACAGGAAACCATATTAATTACCAATGCAACGGTTTGGACTAACGAGGCCCAGGGTGTGATGGAAAATACCGATGTGTTGATAAGAAACGGTAAAATTGTATCTGTTGGTAAAAACCTGAGTGCTCCTGGAGCACGCGTGATAGATGGAACAGGAAAGCATGTAACACCTGGAATTATTGATGAACATTCTCATATTGCAGCGTCGTCAATAAATGAAGGTGGACAAAGCGTTACTTCCGAAGTGCGCATCGGTGATAATATTAATCCTGATGATATCAATATTTACCGGCAACTGAGCGGAGGTGTAACTACTTCTCACATATTACATGGATCTGCAAATACAATTGGCGGACAAACACAGCTCATTAAATTGCGTTGGGGCGCCAACGATGAAGAATTAAAATTTAAAAACTGGGAAGGCCAGATAAAATTTGCTTTAGGTGAAAATGTAAAACGATCACCAAGTGCTATTGGAAACAGCTCTAATAACAACCGATATCCCGATACAAGGATGGGCGTTGAGCAAATTCTTATTGATGCTTTTACCAGAGCAAAAGAATACCAGCAGGCATGGAGTAGTTATAATAAGAATAAAAAGAATGCGGTTGCGCCTCGAAGGGATCTGGAACTGGAAGCGCTGGTAGAAATCCTTGAAGGAAAAAGACACATCACCTGCCATTCTTATATACAAAGTGAAATTACAGGAGCCATAAGGGTGGCAGAAATGATGGGATACAAAGTGAATACATTAACGCATATACTAGAGGGTTATAAAGTGGCCGATAAAATGAAGGAACATGGTGCCAATGCTTCCACTTTCTCCGATTGGTGGGCTTATAAAATGGAAGTGCAGGATGCCATACCTTATAATGCGGCTATCATGCATCGTATGGGGTTGAATGTTGCCATTAATTCGGATGATGCGGAAATGGCAAGGCGTCTGAACCAGGAAGCTGCAAAAATTGTAAAATATGGTGGTGTTTCGGAAGAAGAAGCTTTAAAAATGGTTACGCTTAATCCTGCCAAAATGCTGAAGATAGACAACAGGGTAGGAAGTTTAAAAACCGGTAAGGATGGCGATGTAGTTATATGGAGCGATCATCCATTGAGCATTTATGCAAAAGCATTGTATACAATTGTTGATGGTGCCGTTTATTTCGACAGGCAAAAAGATGCACAGTTACAATTGCAGGTAGATGCAGAAAGAAACAGGCTGGTAAAAAAACTTGCCGGTCAAAAAAGGGCGGGTGCTCCCATGCAGGCTGCAGTGCCCAGCTACCAGGAAATGCATTCCTGTTTTGACCACCAGCACAGCCACGGACTTTTAATTATCGATTCGCAGGACTAATAACCTAACTGGAAATAATGAAAAATATATTTTTTATCGTGATGCTATTGTCTGCTGTTGTTGTAAAAGCACAGGACAATGTTTACCCGGCTCCTCAGCAGGCGGGATCAATAGTAATTACCAATGCAACAGTTCATGTTGGCAATGGCCAGGTGCTGAATAATGCCTCAATTGTAATTACTAACGGAAAGATAGCTGCTGTTGGAACCAATGTTACTATACCAGCTGGGGCCACGCAGGTGAATGCCCAGGGAAAACATGTTTATCCAGGGCTGATTGCCACCAGCAGCAATCTTGGACTAGTTGAAATAGGTGCGGTGAGAGCCACCAACGATGTAAGGGAAATTGGAGATATGAATCCAAATGTAAGAGCGATTGTGGCCTACAATACCGATTCGGAAGTGATCAATACTTTAAGGTCAAATGGCATTCTGGTTTCAAATGTTGTTCCCCAGGGGAGTTTTGTTGCCGGCCAGTCCAGTGCAGTTCAGCTGGATGCGTGGAACTGGGAAGATGCGGCCTATAAAATGGATGGAGGACTGCATGTTTACCTGCCCTTGCTGATGGCGCGGCCAAGGTTTGGTGGCAGGGGAGGCGGTTCGGAATCTGACCCTGTTAAGGAAGGATTGAAGAAAATAGATGAATTGAAAACTTTTTTAAGCGAGGCCAAAGCTTACCATGCCAATACGGAACGTACCACAACAAACCTGATGTTTGAATCGGTAAAAAACCTGTTTGATAAAAAGCAGAAGTTATTTGTGCACGCCAACACAGTAAAACAAATGCTGATTGCACTTGATTTTGTAAAGGAATTTGGTTTAGATGTTGTAATTGTAGGTGGTAGCGACAGCTGGCAAATTGCCGACCTGCTGAAACAGAATAATGTTTCTGTGATTCTTGAATCAACACATAACCTTCCAACGCTTCCCGATGATGATGTTGATCAGCCCTATAAAACTGCTGCTGCCCTGCAAAAGGCCGGTGTGGTTTATTCTATTGCCGATACCGATGCGCAAACCAGGGGAAGGAACCTGGCATTTAATGCAGGCACCGCAGCCACTTATGGATTAACAAAGGAAGAAGCCTTGCAGGCAATTACATTAAACGCCGCAAAAATTTTAGGCATTGATGATAAAGCAGGAAGCATTGAAGTTGGAAAAGATGCCAATATTGTTATCAGCGAAGGTGATATTTTAGATATGCGAACAAGCAATGTTACCGATGCCTACATCCAGGGAAGAAAGATTGACCTCACGGATAAGCATAAACAGCTGAACGAAAGATACCAGCATAAGTATAGGTTGAGGGATTTTTGATGGGGGAGATGGTTTAGGAGGTTTAGGAGGTTTAGGAGGTTTAGGAAGTTTAGGGAGTTTAGGGGGATTAGGAAGTTTAGGAAGAAATAATGAAAAAAAAGTCGTTGAGAATGTTTTATATTTCTCAACGACTTTTTATTTTTTACAAACAACTGAACAACTAAACAACTAAACAACTAAACAACTAAACAACTAAACAACTAAACCCTCCTAACAACTAAGCCTCCCCCTCAGCTCTCCTTCCCATGACAATTCTTGTATTTTTTGCCACTGCCGCAGGGACAAGGATCGTTACGACCGATCTTTGGGCCAACCTTTATGGGTTCCTGTTTAACTGCAACATTTCCGTTTGGATCGTAATAATCTTTTTCATTAGCTGCATAATCATCACCCACTGCATCAATCTGTTCTTTATTAGCATGCAGTTTGCTCATGTCGGTTTTAGGCTGCCTGGCTTCGCGCATCGGCACATCGGCCTGCACAGGTAGTTGGGCATGGCAAAGGAAAGACACGATCTCGCGGTTCACTTCACTGCTTAGGCCACGGAAAAGGTTATATGCTTCAACTTTATAAATTACAAGCGGATCTTTTTGTTCGAGGTAGGCTGTTTGAACACTTTGTTTCAGGTCGTCCATAGCACGCAGGTGCTCTTTCCATGCATCATCAATAATGGCAAGCGTAATGTTGCGCTCCATGGCATGGGTAAGTTCTGCTCCTTCCGTATTTAATGTTTTATCAAGGTTGGTAAGAACATTAATGCCCTTTCTTCCGTCGGAGAATGGAACCACAACATTTTCTATATGCTGACCCTGCGATTGCCTGATGTTTTTAAATACAGGCACCGCTTTTACCCTCACATCTTCTTTATGGCGCTGGTAATTTTCAATTGCTTCAACATATAATTTTTCAGAAAGGGAATTCACATCTTTCGATTTGAATTCTTCAACAGTGATAGCAGTATCAATTCCGAAATTCATGATACATGCAAGTTTGAAGTTCTCATAATCTTCGCTTTCGCGATTATTATTGATGATATCTTCTGCAACCACATAAAAGGCATTATCAATATCCAGGGCAAGCCTGTCGCCGAATAATGCATGGTTTCTTCTTTCATAAATAGCATTACGCTGTTTATTCATTACATCATCATATTCAAGCAGGCGCTTACGAATACCGAAGTTGTTTTCTTCAACTTTTTTCTGGGCTCTTTCAATTGATTTGGTGATCATGCTGTGCTGGATCACTTCACCTTCCTTATATCCAAACCTGTCCATCAGGCCGGCAATTCTTTCACTGCCAAACATGCGCATCAGGTCATCTTCCAGTGAAACATAAAACTGAGATGTTCCCGGGTCACCCTGCCTTCCCGCACGACCTCTCAACTGTCTGTCCACACGGCGTGATTCATGTCGTTCAGTACCAATGATGGCCAAACCACCTGCTTCTTTTACGCCTGGTCCGAGCTTAATATCCGTACCACGACCGGCCATGTTGGTAGCAATGGTTACCGCACCTGCAAGTCCGGCTTCAGCTACCACCTGTGCTTCCCGGGCGTGCTGTTTTGCGTTCAATACATTGTGAGGGATCTTTTTTGCGGTAAGCATCCTGCTCAGCAATTCACTTACTTCCACCGAAGTGGTACCTACAAGAACTGGTCTTCCTGCATTGCGCAGCGTTTCAATTTCTTCAATGGCGGCACCAAATTTTTCACGCTTGGTCTTATATACTTTATCCTGGTGATCTATCCTGACAACAGGAATGTTTGTAGGAATATTCACCACATCTAACTTATAAATACTCCACAACTCTGCTGCTTCGGTTTCGGCAGTTCCTGTCATACCTGCAAGCTTGTGGTACATACGGAAATAATTCTGCAGCGTTACCGTTGCATAGGTTTGGGTGGCTGCTTCGATCTTTACGTTTTCTTTTGCTTCAATAGCCTGGTGCAGTCCATCGCTGTAACGGCGCCCTTCCATGATACGTCCGGTTTGCTCGTCAACGATCTTCACCTGTCCTTCAATCACAACATATTCAACATCTTTATCAAACAGGGAATATGCTTTCAATAATTGCTGAACTGAATGAATGCGATCTGCTTTCTGCGAATATTCATTCAGTATGCTTTCTTTTTGCTGCAGTTTTTCTTCGGCAGACATTTCCGACTTTTCAATATCTGCAAGCTTTAAATTGATGTCAGGCAGAATAAAGAAATCGGGATCTTCTCCTCCACGTGTAATCAACTGCAAGCCTTTATCGGTAAGGTCAACCGATTTATTCTTTTCATCAATATGAAACAGCAATTCTTCATCAACAATATGCATGTTGCGTTGCTGTTCTCCTATATAATAATTTTCTGCTTTTAATAATTTCACACGAATTCCGGGCTCACTTAAAAATTTTATCAGAGGACCATATTTGGGTAAACCACGGTAGGCGCGGTATAAATAAAGTCCACCGCTTTTAGGATCATCGTCACCTTCAGCAATTTTCTTTTTTGCTTCGCTCAGGTTCTGACGAACAACTTTTTCCTGGAATTCAACCAGCTGCTGTACGCGGGGTTTTAAAATATGATACTGCTGGTCGTCGCCTTTGGGAACAGGACCGGAAATGATCAATGGCGTACGTGCATCATCAATCAATACACTGTCCACCTCATCCACCATGGCAAAATGGTGTTTGCGTTGCACCATTTCTTCTGGCGAATGCACCATATTATCTCTCAGGTAATCAAAACCAAATTCATTGTTAGTTCCGTAAGTAATATCGGCAGCGTAAGCTTTACGTCTGTCTTCGGTATTGGGCTGGTGCTTGTCAATGCAATCAACCCTCAGTCCAAGCCATTCGAAGATCGGTCCGTTCCATTCGCTGTCACGACGTGCCAGGTAATCATTCACTGTAACAATGTGCACGCCTTCTCCTGCCAGGGCATTCAGATAGGCGGGAAGGGTAGAAACAAGGGTTTTACCTTCACCCGTAGCCATTTCGGAAATCTTTCCGGAATGTAAAACGGCACCACCAATAAGCTGTACATCATAATGAACCATGTTCCAGGTTACATCGGCGCCACCGGCCTTCCAGGTATTATTATAAATGGATTTTTCACCATCTATGGTAATATGTTCTTTTTTTACGCTGAGTTCGCGATCAAGTTCTGTTGCTGTTGAAATTATGGTTGTATTTTCCTTGAATCTGCGCGCAGTTTCTTTAACCACCGCAAAAGCTTCGGGAAGGATCTGTTTTAATACTTCTTCCAGTTTATCATCCCTTTCCTTTTTCAACCGGTCAACTTCCTGGTAAATAGAATCTTTACCGGTAAGATCAATGAGGTCGAGTTCTTCTGCTTTCTGGTTGGTATCAATAATTTGCTGATCTATTTCTTTTACGTATTCACGTATGCGGGTGCGGAATTCGTTGGTTTTATTTCTGAGTTCATCATTGCTAATGGACTGGTAAGCCTGGAAATGATCGTTGATCCTGGAAATGTAAGGCATCACCTGTTTTACATCTTTTTCAGATTTGCTGCCGCCGAAAATTTTGGAAAAAAAGCCAATCATATATATTTATTGGGATTCATTTATAATTGAAAGAAGATTTTTTGTCAAAAAAGGTGCTAATATATAATTATGGCCATTTTGACAGGGCGTCAAAGATAATTCAATTTAAGCTGCTCTCATGAGGGCCTCTTACCGATTATTTTTTTATCATTAGCTTTCCACATCATTTTGAGGCTATATGAAGAACTTCCTTAAAATTTTTCCTTTGCTGTTCCTGACTTTGTTATCCTGTAACGAGGGAGAAGAAGTTGTTGTTCAAAAGGATGATGCAGTGCGTTTATACATCGAAGCAAAAATCTGGGGTGATGAAGAAAAGGAAACGCTCACCTGCCTTTTGCAGGTTCGAAAGATCGGTCCAAATGGTAAAGCCATTCTATTGCCTGCACCGGCCTCGGTTGCCCTGGACGGCGAGGTTTTAGAAGCCGACAGTGCGGGGTTATCGGGCGTTTTTTATGAAAAAAACCTGGGTGCGGAAGGTTTTTCGGGCATTCATTCACTACGTTTTACCTCCCCGGAGGGCACCATATATGAGCAGGAATTTGAATTCAACCGCTTCAGGCTTGCCGATGAAGTGATGGGTGAAATGCCGGGAAGTCCGTTTACCATCAAACTCGTAAACCTGCCCGATGGAAATATCAGGGCTAATTTATCGCTTGTGGATACATCTTTTGCAACCAATGATGTAAATGAAAAGGTTATGGTAAGAAGCGGCAACCTCGAAATTACCCCGCAAATGTTGTCGCGCCTGAACCCGGGGCCGGTAATGATGGAAATATTGCTGGAAGATGAAGTGCCCTTGCGGATGGGCATCCATCATGGCAGGATCACCACAAGTTATAGCCTGAACAGGGAATTTATATTGAATCCCTGAATATTTGAAATGCCTTTGCTAATGGTTCAATAATCTTCTGAAATCTATGGTTAATTAGTACTGCTGCCCTACCTTTGCGCCCCAAAGAAAGCCCGCTTTTATTTGCAGGCCCACTTGAAAAAAAAGGAAAACTATGGCTGGCCAGTTAAAAGAAGTACGTAACCGAATCAAATCCGTTCAAAGTACACAACAGATCACCAAGGCAATGAAAATGGTGAGTGCTGCCAAATTGCGTCGTGCACAGGATGCTATTATTCAAATGCGTCCCTATGCCCGCAAATTGCAGGACATGCTCAGTAATATTGTGAGCAATACTGAAATGGAAAGCGGTAACGCCCTGGCCAATGAAAGGCCTGTAGAAAAAGTTTTACTGATTGTAATTACTTCCGATCGCGGACTGGCAGGTGCCTATAATGCAAACGTTATTAAGCTTGCCAAGCAGGTGATTCGCGAAAAATATGCCTCCCAGCACGAAAAGGCCAATGTTACCATCTGGAGCATGGGAAAAAAAGGATACGAGCATTTTCAGAAAAACAATTTCAAGGTAACAGATACGTATAAAGATATTTTCCTCAAACTTTCCTTCGACCAAGTTCAGGAGGCTTCGCAGGCTGCTGTTAAAGCATATATGAATAAAGAATTTGATGCAGTGGAAGTTATTTACAGTGAATTTAAAAATGCAGCCACCCAAACCTTTGTTTCCGAACAGTTTTTGCCCATTAAAAAAACAAAACCTGAAGGAACAGCTACCAAAGCCGATTTTATTTTTGATCCGAATAAGGAAGAACTGATAGCTGAACTCATGCCCAAGATCCTGAATACTCAGTTGTTCAAGGCGGTTCTTGATGCGCATGCTTCTGAACATGGCGCAAGAATGACGGCTATGGACAAGGCAAGCGAAAATGCGAACGAGTTGTTGCGCAGTCTGAAAATTTCCTACAACCGTGCAAGACAGGCAGCCATCACTACTGAACTTACCGAGATCGTAAGTGGTGCCGCCGCATTACAGGGTTAATAATATTGCATTTTCCAAAACTCAGCAGCATTCATAAATGGAAATTTCTAACCTCATACCACATATCGAATCTTTGATCTTTGCCAGCGACAAGCCGTTGAATGCAACTGAGATCACAGAACTCATTAACCAGGCTTTTGGTTTTATGGAAGATAAGATTGCGGTAGAACAGGTTGATGCTGCCCTGGAAGGTATTGTTGAAAAGTACGATTCCGAATTTTATCCCTTCGAGGTAAAAATGAGTGGCGGTGGCTGGCAGTTCCTCACTAAGAAGGAATACCATAAAACTGTAGCCCAGCTGAATGGTGAGAAGTTTTTAAAGCGCCTCTCGGCAGCTGCACTGGAAACTTTGGCCATCATTGCCTATAAACAACCTGTAACCAAGGGAGAGATAGAGGCCATTCGTGGTGTGAGCAGTGATTATGCTGTTCAAAAATTACTGGAAAAAGAACTGGTGGTTATTACAGGTCGCAATGAAAAACTTCCGGGTCACCCGCTGGTTTATGCCACTTCTAAAAATTTCATGGATTATTTCGGCATCAATTCTCCCGAAGATCTTCCAAAGATCAAAGAAGTGCTGGCCGAGCAGGTGGTTGATCCTACTGTTATTCATCATACCGATTTCGAGCAAAGCGAAGTGCTGGCAGTTGCCGACAATGGAGAACTTGTGGCCAATGGAGAAGAAGAATCTTCTGAAACCTACATTAATGGTCATGCATTTGAAAATGCCGAGGCACAAGTCCAGGATGAGGAAAAATCAGGTGGTGAAGCCATGGCTGATGATGCGAATGAAGCAGAAGAAGGCTCAGGCGATATGGAAAACGCAGATTCAGAAGAATCAAATGCTGGTGAAGTTGATGAAGTTCCCGGAGATCAAATGGAAGGTGAGGACTCCACCAATGATGATGCAGATGAAAATAACGAAGAGGATGAAGAAAGATCTTCTCAGTAACTTCCTGTTTTAATTTCAAATATGTCCCAAACTATAGCTCCCTCCGAATTGCTGGCCATGGCCAGGGATTTTGGTACTCCACTTTATGTTTACCACGCCGAGAAAATAAAAGAACAATACAACCACCTTGAAAAAGCTTTCAAGGGTTGCAACTCACGTTTTTTTTATGCCTGCAAGGCGCTTACCAACATTAATATTTTAAAATATATCCAGTCTCTTGG
>JAEZCV010000084.1 GCA_023429985.1 Bacteroidota bacterium
TCACTACTCACCATTCACTACTTCACCGTAACCGTTATCGTCGTCTTATCTGTTGTTGGAATGGTCATTCCCTGGGCTTCGATATTGGCCTGGGCTTCTTTGGTGATGGTTTTTGATTTAAAAATGCCTGTTGCTTTATCAACCACAATTTTACCGTTGCCTTTTTCAGAACCGGTGATCACTGCTTCAGCACCCATCATATCCTGCTTTGTATTGATAACAGAGTTTTCGGTAAAATCAATAACAATTTCTGTATCGGTTATTGAGGCGATTTTGTATTCCGTGAAGCTTTTTATTCCCATGGTATCTTTTGCTTCCGACCATGTATAGCCTGCCGTATAATTATTATCTGGTAATATTTTAAAAACACTGGCTGCACCAACCTGGGGAAGTTCTAAATTTAAACCCACCTGGCTTTGTATCATGGCAGCCATTGCCTCTTCCTGGCTGGAACCTTTTCCACGAGGGTTATCATCGTCTGCAGTTACAGAAACAACTTTCCCGCTGCGGTCAATTTCCATAGTGTATTTATTTTTCAGTCCTTTTTCAAACAGTCTTCCCATTTCACCCCTCCGATCGCCTTCTTTTTCCGAATCAAAACTTTGCGCTCTTCCCATGGCTTCTGCATTTACAAGCAAACGCTTCACTTTGTATTCGATCTTTGCACCGCTTTCGGTTACATCTTCAATATCAAAGCTTTCGGTTAGCGTGGTATTGGCAGTGTTCTCCATCGACTGGCCCATCAGGTCCATGGTAGTGGATTTTTGGATCTCGGTGATCACTTCCAGCTTTTGTCCTTTCGTAAAAGTTATGGGGTTGCTCGTATTTTGAGCCACGGCTGCAATTGAGAAACTTAAGCAGCTCATCAGAAATAATTTTTTCATGGTAAATTTTTATAATTCCAAATTTGACGAAATATTTCCAGATAAGGATGCAATTCAAAACAAGGTTTTCAAATTTTTTTCTTGTATTGGGAAAAATTATAGTTATAAATTCAGGGCAATTAAGATGAATGGATAAGAAACGACAGGAGGAATTCAACGGGCTATTAAAAAACCCGCTTAAATTCAGGTACTTTTTATTAAAGAACCTGCCGGCAGCCTATTTCTCCGGACTGCGGCTGATCCATGCCAGCAAGGATTCCTGTGAAGTTTCCATTCCCTATAAATGGTTTACCCGCAATCCATTCAGGTCCACTTATTTTGCCTGTTTATCCATGGCAGCGGAAATGACCACCGGTATTCTCGCAATGGGAAATATTTACGCCTGCACATCAAAGATCTCCATGCTGGTAGTTTCTGTGGAAGGAAAGTTTTATAAAAAAGCTACCGGCATCACCCGGTTTTCCTGCATCCAGGGAAAAGAAATAGCAGCTACAGTTTTAAAAGCATCAGAGCAGGAAGAAGGCATTACCTCAAGAGCATTATCATCGGGGTTTAATGAAAAAGGAGAATTGGTGGCAGAGTTTTGGATAACCTGGTCATTTAAAAAGAAAGTAAAAAGCGTTCAGCATAAGGCAGTGCAACATTAAATTACTAATATGAAGATATCATTTCACGGAGCAGCAAGAACAGTTACAGGATCGAAGCATTTAATAAGTTTGAAAAATGGGAAAAAGATATTGCTCGATTGCGGCATGTTCCAGGGAATGGGAAAAGATACGGATGAATTAAACCGTGAATTTGGTTTTGAACCCTCTTCTGTAAATGCTATGATACTTTCTCACGCGCATATTGATCATAGTGGGCTTATTCCAAAACTTTGTAAAGATGGTTTTGTAGGTGATATTTTTTGCACCCATCCTACCAAAGAATTATGTGCCGTGCTGTTGCGCGATTCGGCACAGATACAGGAGTCGGATGTGAAATACCATAACCGCAGCAGCCAGGCCCAGGGAACGCCCATGGCCGAGCCCTTATATACCATTGATGATGCACTTGCCTCACTCAGTCAGCTGGTAGAAAAAAATTATGAAGAATGGTTCCCGGTAATTGATGGCGTGGAAGCCATGTTCACCGATGCAGGCCATATTATTGGAAGTGCTGCCGTTCATGTACGTATCACCGAAGATGGCAAAACGCGCCAGTTAACATTCAGTGGCGATATTGGGAGGTACCGTGATGTGATATTGAAATCGCCGCAAACCTTTCCCCAGGCCGATTTCATCATCCTGGAATCAACTTATGGAAACAGTTTGCATGAAGATGTAACTACATCTGTTGATCATCTTTTAGAATGGATCACCAAAACATGTATTGAAAGAAAGGGAAAACTTATTATTCCGGCATTCAGTCTTGGACGCACGCAGGAAATTTTATTTGCTTTTAACCAATTGGAAAATGAAAGAAGGTTGCCGCGACTGGATTATTTTCTTGACAGCCCTTTGAGTTTAAAAGTTACCGAGCTGGTAAAAAACCATGTAGAGCATTTCAATAAACATTTGCAAAAGATCATGAAGAGCGACAGTGATCCATTCATGTTCACGGGGCTGAAATATATTGAATCGGTTGAAGAATCCAAGATGCTCAACTACCGCAAAGATCCCTGCGTGATCATTTCAGCCAGCGGCATGGCTGAAGCAGGAAGGGTTAAACATCATATATCAAACAATATTGAAAGCACGAGGAATTCCATTCTCATTACCGGTTACTGCGAGCCCCAATCTTTAGGTGGAAGGTTAACGGCAGGAGCAAAGGAGGTGGAAATTTTTGGCGTTCCCCACCAGGTACATGCCGAAATTGGCTTAATTAAAAGCATGAGTGCCCATGGCGATTATGAAGATATGTCGCAATGGCTGGCCTGCCAGGATCCGCAGCAGGTAGTGAAATTGTTTTTAGTGCATGGTGAGTACGACGTGCAGTTCCCGTTCAGGAACCGGCTGATCAAGAAAGGTTTCCAGGATGTGGAGATACCCGAAAGGCATGCGGAGATAGGGTTGGGCTAGTAAAAAAGTCCTTCCATAATGATCATTTCCTCCTTTTACCGGAACTCTAAAATATATGGCGGGTCAGCAATTATATATAAAACGAGATATAAGTATTTGATTCCAGTTTCCTTTTAAAGTATAATAGAAAAATTTTTCTGTAAAATTCGTTATTTTAGAAAATATTTGAAAATTCCGGAAGAATTGATCATTTTTGTAGAAAATATTTTCTCAATATTTTGGAAATTTTTTTTGTTTAGTGAGCGTATTATAGAAAATATTTGACAGAATTCTCCATATATCAGTTATAATGGAAAAAAGTTTACCTATACACCTTCAGGAAGTGATTTTTGGTTCATCCGAAACTTCTGTTTCAAAGCAAATCTCAAGGCTGGAGGAGGAAGGTAAAATAAAAAAAATTGCTCCCCGCATCTATACCGGGAAAATAGATGAAGATCCCGCTGACATCATACGTAAAAACCTCTTTATAATTTTGGGTCACCAATACAAAGGGGCGGTATTATCACATCGGTCGGCCTTTGAATTTCAGCCTACAGGCGCCAATCATATTTTTTTAACCTATACATATACTAAAAACATAGAATGGCCAGGCATTACCCTCCGGTTTTTAAAAGGTCAGGGACCAATTAAGGGCGACAATAAGTTCATGGGAGAACTTTATGCTTCCGGCCAGGCCCGCGCGTTTTTGGAAAACCTTCAAAGTTCAAAAAGGCCAGGCCCGGAATCTAAAACACTGTCTTTACCAGAAATAGAAGAGAAACTGGGAAAGATCATTCAAATTCATGGGGAGGAAAGGATCAACCAATTACGTGATGAGGCAAAGAAGATTGCCGGCCTGCTGGAAATGGAAAGCAAATATGCAAAGCTGAACAAGATCATTAGTGCACTGTTAACTACGCACCCTTCCAAAATACTGACCTCTCCACTGGCACAGGCCCGGGCATTCGGAATGCCTTATGATGCCGGAAGGATGCAGCTTTTTGAAAAGCTGTTTGCAAGTTTGCAACAGGGGGAATTTGCCCCTCGGCCGGACAAGAATGAATCTCCCCGTTCTTTCCGGAACTTGGCCTTCTTTGAATCCTATTTTTCCAATTACATAGAAGGAACGCGTTTTGAAGTGGAAGAAGCAAAGGAGATCATTCAGACCCAGAAGCCCATTGCGGCACGTAACGAGGATTCCCATGATGTTTTGGGAACTTACCAGATTGTTTCCAGCAAAAAGGAAATGCATATTACGCCTCAGTCACCTGAGGAACTGCTGCAAATACTGCAATACCGCCATAAAATTTTGCTATCAGCGCGTTCAGATAAAAAGCCGGGTGAGTTTAAGGACAGGGACAATTATGCCGGCAACACCAGGTTTGTTGAAATTGCACTCGTAAGGGGCACCCTGATCCAGGGGTTCAATTATTATCAAACACTGAAAGCGCCTTTTGCCAAAGCGATTTTTATGATGTTCATGATAAGTGAAGTCCACCCGTTTTTGGATGGTAACGGAAGAATAGCACGTATAATGATGAACGCAGAACTTACAAATGCGGGAGAATCTAAAATTATTATTCCAAATGTTTACCGGGAAGATTATATAGGCGCTTTAAGAAAATTGTCCCGTCAGTCAAATCCCGATCCCTACATAAGAATGATGGAAAAAGCACATTGTTTTAGCTCCAACATATATGAAGAGGACATGGATGCCATGCAACAATACCTTGAAAGCTGTAATGCTTTTTTGGAACACACGGAAGGCAAATTGAAGATCATAGAGCGATAAATACGGTTCAAAGCTAAATTCATATATTAAATTCTGTCGCTGTGATTTTTATTACAAGAATTAATAATGAGGATCAGTGCAGAAAGAGAAAACTAATAAACAAGCATTAGGTTTAGGCATTAAAAAAGCCCCAGCAATATGGGGCCTTTGTACCGCGTACGGGATTCGAACCCGTATCACCACCGTGAAAGGGTGGTGTCCTAGCCCTTAGACGAACGCGGCTCGTTTTTGGGAGTGCAAAGATATGCCTGGAGCAATACCCTTCCAAAAAATTTTGAAGAGGATTTATTTTCCTGGTTTTCATTTCATTAAATGGTCATTTTGGTATAGGAAATTCCTCATGGCGCGGGCATTAGCAAGGATCAAATGAAAAAAATATTTTTCAGAAAAAAAATACGAAACCAAAAAGTTGCGCTTATATTTGCAATGAAACGGTTGCGTAAATAAAGATAAATGCGAAGAGATATATTCCAGGCCATTGCCGACCCTACCAGGCGCGCCATAATTGCGCTGATAGCGATGCAGGCCATGACACCCAATGCCATAGCCGAACATTTTGATACGTCGAGGCAGGCCGTTTCAAAACATCTGCGCATACTCACGGAATGTGAGCTGGTGAAACCCCTGCAGCAGGGTAGGGAAATTTATTATGCACTTGAAGTAGAAAAAATGAAAGAACTTGACAAATGGTTGTTGCAGTTCAGAAAGATCTGGGAAAACCGATTTGATCAACTCGACAATTTATTATCAACAATTAAGAAACAAAAAAAATGAACAGCAAGAATTTGCAATTTGAGTTCCTGGCAGATAAGGAGCAAAACAAATTGACCATCAGGCGTGAGTTCGCAGCAGGTCGTCAACTGGTTTGGGACTGCTATACGAAAAGTGAACTGCTCGAAAAATGGTTCGCTCCTAAACCGCTTACCACTAAAACAAAATCAATGGATTTCAGGGAAGGCGGTCACTGGCTCTATGCAATGATAGATCCAGAAGGAAAAGAATACTGGGGCCGCATGGATTATGTAAAGATCCGCCCGATTGACTATTACAGAGGTGAGGATGGATTTTGCAATGAAAAAGGGGAACTAAACCCGGACCTTCCACGCGCTCCATGGGATGTAAGCTTTAGCAATAAAGGCGAAAATACTTTGGTGGAAACCATTGTGAGTTATCACTCACTTGCCGACCTGGAAACCGTAATTAAAATGGGTATGAAAGAAGGCCTGACCATGGCACTTGAAAACCTGGATGCATTATTACAGACATTAAATAAACAAGATTAAAATGAAAACAAAACCAATTATTGCTGCAGATATCCAGTCCTACAATAATGCGCTTTCACCTGCAGATACTGCTATATGCGAACTGTTGGCCAAAGAAATTACTTTTGGCTTACCAGAAGCCGAAAACAAGATCTGGCACCGCCATCCGGTTTGGTTCCTCGAAGGAAATCCAATTGTTGGTTACAGCAGGCTGAAAGATGGTATCCAGTTAATGTTCTGGAGCGGACAATCTTTTGATGAATCACAATTGAATAAGAGAGGAGAAAAATTTAAAGACGCTTCTATTTTTTACAACTCGGTTGACGAGATCAATATTGAGGATCTGAAACGCTGGCTGAAAAAATCGAAAGCGATCCAGTGGGATTATAAAAATATAGTAAAGCGTAAAGGAGTGCTGGAAAGGCTTAAATAATGTTTTGAAATTTAATTGTTACGATTGGATGCATACAAGACCGTTTCGCCGCGCCTCGCGGCCGGCAGCATTGGTTAACTTCGTTAGCCCACCCTTTTTAATTTTATTGCTTCAGAATCCTGGTAAAATAGGAAGAACTGTTGCCGCGGAACCTGATAAAATAAATGCCTTTGGGATACTTCGAAATATCAATAGTTAGAGCACCTGCCGTTGTTTTTGTTTGCAGAAGTAAATTCCCCTGAGCGGAAATCAGATCAACCCATCCAGGTTCTGTGATGTTACTAATGTTCAGCAGATCGGTAACAGGATTAGGATAGGTTTCAATACCAGGTGAACGTAAGTTTTGGATTTTCACTACTGGGCTGAAAACAAATTTGCCATCAAGATCATTCATTTTTAAACGGTAGAAATAGGTTCCGGAGGCAAGATCTTCATCAACATAAATATACTTCTGCGTTCCAGGGCTGTTAGCTGCAATGATGGTTTCGATCATTTCAAAATCATTGCCATCCACACTTCTTTCCAGGTCAAAAGATTTCGTATTGATTTCTTCCGTGGTTTCCCAGGCTAAATGGTTTGCCTTGTTTACAACACTTCCCGTGAACGAAACTAATTTCAAAGGCAAGGCGGCAGCGTAAACCGCTTCTACATACAAACGTTTAACGGTTCCACCGCAGGGATCTCCGAAAACGCCATTGGTAGCGGCAATGTTTACTGAGTTATTACCAATTACGGCTGCTTCAACAATTGACTGGCTGTTGGCAGCGTGACATGCACCGATAGTGAAACTGCCGCAACTGCCATTGGGCGTGCCATAACTGGCAAAGCTTACCGAAGTGAAAACAGTTCCCGGTGGCGCATTCAATACTACAGTTCCGCCTTCATTTGCCGTTTCGCAAATACTTTGCGCGATAGATAAAAAGCAGGAAAGAACAAAACAGAGTGTAATGGTAAAAAACTTCATAGCAGGAATTCCGGTTAAAAAATGGCGAAACTAAATAATTTATATTATTTATTTCTACCGGAAAATGATGAATGAAGCGAATTCGATTGATTAGAGATCTTCCGTTTCCGCTAATTTTTTTTATACGCCTCCACATCCCAGACTATACCAAATTCTTTCAAATAAGTTGCTATTGGACCTAATCCCATTTCCGCTCTTCTTTTGTCAACATTATCCGGATCTTCCAGTGGCTCCAAAACTGGTTTGCCGGTGATTTTATCAATAATGATCTGACTTCCATAGATCTGTTTTTTACCTTCTCCCAGCGCCACCCTGTCTTCCAGTAAAGCAAGGTTGCCGGCTAATGCTCTTTTTTCTGCTACAGCTTCCCGCATCATTGGCAGGTATTTTTTTTGAACCTCAAATGGCGCGTGTTGTATCACCAGGAAGATGGTAAGTGCACCATTGCGGCCTACCTTATCTGATCCCAGCCATCCATATTCGTCAAGTATGGCGGTAACTTTTAAAAGATTGATGGAATCTGCTTCGTCCATCAATTTCAGAATTTCCTGCACTTCGGGATCCTCCATGCCTTTTTCGCCGATCTTTTGTGCAATATCTGCACGGTATTTCTGATCCTGCCGGTAGACCGTATCCAGTATGGCAACAATGGGTTTAATATAATTTTCCTCTTCTTTTTCCTTATTCGCTTTTACTGTTGCCAGCACTTTTTGCCATCTGGGGTCTTCATGGAGACTTACAAGATCATTGTCAATAATAATGTGGTTGTAATTGGAATAGCAATTATTCTCAGCCACTCTAAACAGGTGGTAAAAAGCAGAATCACGGTTGCCTGCCAAAGCCCAGACGCAGGCCGCATTATAACGGTGAGACGTAGTTGCTTTTCCATCCTGTGCCGCAAATGCTTTTGTATAAGCAGCGGCTGCCTCTCCATATTTTTTAAGCTGGGTGAGCGAATCGGCTATGCGAACATTTTCGAGGTATGCAGGACTAAGCTGAGCCTGTGCTTGGGCAGAAAGGAGGAAGGCAATGCAAACGGGGATCATACGTTTCATAACATACTATTGACAGACAAAAATAGAATGAACAAGAGGAGGGGACTTGCACTTTTCGGACAGGATTGTTAAGAAATGCAGAAGTTTTTTATAGGGAAACGATCACGTATTTATCGTCGTCAATTCTTCCAAAGAATTCTGATGGATTGAGTCCGGTGAACTTTTTATACATGCGCACCATATAGGAAGCATCGGAATAGCTGCTTTCATAGCTGATGTCTTTAAAAGAAGTTGTATCGCCGCCCTGCATTTTTTTTTGAAGCGAAAAGCGAAAGCGGTAAATGTTTCGGAATTCAACAGGAGATAAACATAGATGTTTTTTAAAAAGTCTGAGAAGGTTGCGCGAACTGGTATGAAGCATTTTGCTAATCTCTTCTATGGAATAGGAATGATCCAAATTCTTCAACAGTTCCAGTGCTTCCGGAAGAAAAGGAATCGCCGGATCGGCAAAGCGGTTCAAAAGATATTCTTCAATGCAATTCATTCTTTCATTCCGGTTGCTGCAACTGAAAACCGACCGGGCCATGTTGTGAAAGGAGTTTGTAAGATCAAGATTTTGAGCAGGCGAATTGGTATCCACAACAAAATCAAAAAGCGGCTGACGGATGAAATGACTGATGCCCAGCGGTTCGAATACGATGGTGATCTTTTCCTGCCTGCCCCGCTCCATTATTTTTACGGGTTGCATGCGGTTCACATGAAGGGTGGAACGGAATGCTCCGGGCATTTCCTTCGAGAGGTAAGTGTTTTGATCCAACACTTCAAATTCCAGGTTGCGGCTCAGCACCAGTCCTGACCCATTGTTAGGAAACACCAGGTATTCTTTTGCGGGCTGCTCCGAATAATAAAAGGAAATATAGCGGATAAGTTTTTTGAGGATGGTATGAGAAGGATAGTAATATTTCATGGGCAGGGCAAAGATCGGGGATTGGGGGGAAGGGGTGGAGGGAGATGGATGGGCGGAGATGGAATTTTACTAACTCATTGTTAGCGGTGGTTTTATTCGTCGAACCTGTTTTTAGATTTCATGGCTTTTATGCAGGAAAGGTGTTTTTTAGGATCAAAATTGTTAACGGTGCCGCTATCAATTCCTTCAACGATAGCGGTTTTAAGAGAAGCAATTTTAATCTCTTCTTCCTCAAGAAGACGCAGACCGGCACGAATAACCTCACTTGTATTTTTAAATCGGCCGGTAGAAACGCTCTTTTCGACAAATTTCTCAAAATGGTTACTCAGCGATATTGAGGTGTTTCGTCTCATGAAATAAAATTAATTATTTAATTAAGTTACCAAAATTTGGTATAATATATTATTGTGTAGTAGCCTATCAATTTTTGTTAATTGGCCGAACATAATTATTCAATTTGAGGAAATAAAATTCCCGCTTTCGGACGGGCTTGGCGGAAAGGAATTCTCTGGGTTGTTCATGAAAGTTCCCGCCATTTTCTGAATAACAAATAAGCCAGGAGAAAGCCAACTGCAACTATTAAAACACCCATAATTCTCAGGTATAATAAAAAACCCGGACTGTTCATTAGTTCAGTTCTGCTTTTATAAAACGGTTCCAATTTATACTTATGGAAGAATGCCATCAATTTAAAAGCAGTATCACGCACTTTATTGGGTCGAAGGATGCAAAAATATCCAAGGACCATGAGGAGCATAAAAGTGATGAATAAAGTAATAATTGCAATAAAGTTATCTTGGGTGATCATGGATATTTTCTATTTACCATCATAATCTCGTAGGCCTGAAGCGCTTCCACACTTTTAATTTTGACATAAGAGAATAATTTAGCTAAAGGTAGAAAATTTCGGGAGTAGGACATAAAAGCCGTGCAAACTTCGCCCTTATGCGAAAGAGGGCTTTTGTGGAGGTTTAAGAATGAATATTCTCATGGCAGGTTTTGCAAACAGACTCTAACCACTCGATAGGCTCTTTACCAATATTCCTCTTCGCGTATTTCTTGTGATGAACCTGGGTAGCCTTCCCACCACAATAAACGCAGCGCCAGTTATCACGTTTGAAAACAACGTAGCGTTTTCGTTGCCAGGCATCTGATTTCAGGTAAACGTTGCGGTAGTAGTCACGTCTGCGTTTTCGCCGGAGTTCAAAAACAAACTGCTTTACCAGGAAAACTGCAAGCGCAAAAATTATTAAAAGCAGTCCATCCATTTTTTTAGTTTTGATTTAAGTTGCTAGTCCTGGCGCAGGCCTTTTAATTTTCCATTCTCAAAATTTGTTTCTAAATCAGTTAGATATTTATTTCTAAACTTATAATGCCAGTCTTCAAGTGCATTTCCATAAGTGCGCAATTATATCGCCCATTTTAGCCAAACCAATGTTGTGCGCTGCCTAATTCTTTAGGCCACTCTGATCTTTGTTTTGGAAAGTTCAACTCTAAAATTAACTTTAGCATGTAGGGCGTCAAATACTTTCAAAACTGTGTCAAATCGTGCATTTGTAACATTGTTTTCCAGCTTTGATATTTGTGCTTTTTGTACCCCTACAAGTTTTCCCAATTGTTCCTGAGTAAGGTTTTGTTGCTGGCGAGCCTCTTTTATAGCTTCACCCAGCAATTCCAGCCTTAATTCATATTCGAATGACTCTCGTTTTTTTGTTCCTTGTTTTCCTATATGCTTGTTCAGCATTGATTCCAAAGAAACAGTTTTTAGCTTTTTGGTCGAAGGCATATAGTTTATTTTTTTTGATTTAAATATTGTTGTCGAATTCTATCTGCTTTTTCCAGGTCAATTTTCGGAGTTTTGTCTTTTTTCTTAACCAGGCCATGTGTGGCAAGAACTAAAGTCTCTTTGTTATTTGTTTTATCCCAGAATGCAAATATTCGATAATGAGTCCTATTATGTAAGGTTCTGAATTCCCAAATGTTTTCGTTCAATTTTTTAAATAATTCCGGGTTATTAATGAATTGAGATTTTCGGATATTATAAAGAATTTTCTCTCGCGCTTTGGTGCTTAAACTTTCTACAAACGAAACTGCCTCCGGGAGCAATTCCACCATAAACTTCTCAGTCATACTGGAATTTTGACAAAAATACAAGTTTCCTTATAAAGAAACTATGGAATTTTTGTTGAAGACAACGGTACCGCACAACGTGTAAAAGCTTGGTAAAGGTTGGGCAATAGTGCCGAAATTGCTCGCTTGGCCATAGCTGTGAAATAAGCTTCCGGGAAAATTACTAAAGTTCAATAGAATTCCTAAAGCTGATTGGCCAAATTCTGTCGCCCAACTTTCGCCCAGATCATGTTAGCGGTTGCCAACTGTTTTTCTGAAAGTCTGCGTGTCAAGTTTGCTCATAATATTCAACTGAAACAATGTCTTTAAGAAATTGAGTTCGTACCTCCTGTTTCAAAACAGTTAGTCCTTTTGGAAGTATAATACATATAGTTGAATTGTCAATCCACTTAATATTTAAATTAGGGTCAGTTCCTTTAGCTGCAAAAATTCCACCTCCGCCTTGTCCAAAACTTACCATAATTTGAGTGATGGCATTTTCTTTGGTGTCTCCATTTTCAAAAACCAAAACTGATTTTGTTTTGTCGGGTGATGAAAGTGCAAGAACATCTTTTGAATAATAGTTGTCAAGTTTTTTAAACCGCTTTTGCTTTCCTTTCCGTCCACTTAAACGATGTTCAAAGTCAAGAAGCAAATTATTCAGCACTTCAATTTTCTTGTGATCAACAGGTTCAAATTGACACAGAAAGTCGACCATTGAATTAACCTCGCGAAACTGATTTTCTGTTGAGATTTTGCCTTTGGCAATTATTTTGTCAATGCGTTTATAGAACGCTGTAAAAATATTGTAGTCATGTCCTGTTGTCCACTTGATATAAGCAACATAGTTAAAGTCGATAGTTTCTCTTGGTATTTCGGTCAAGTCTCGAAGCCAATTTCTCAACTTAGTTGTTTTTCCCTTTCGGTATAGTTCTTCGGTCTGTTTCTTTAACTCTTGAAAATGGTCGGCTGGGTTTACGCTTTCAAATTTTTTTCCGCTTTTGTTGAAGCCGTCAATTAAATAGTCAAGCGTTGCGATAATAATATCCCGCAATCTTTTTAGCTCTGAATTTTGTTCTGGTGTTGTCAATTTCTTTCAGTTACATTTAAGGTTTGAACTGTAGCCAACGGTTACCTGCTTGGCGAAGATTGGGCATTAGAATTCCAATTGCTTGGCTCGGCCAGACTTGCGAAATTAGTTCCTGGCCAAATTACTGCAGATGATTCATATTCTACAGCTGATGGGCCAGATTCTTCAGCCCAATTTTTGCCAAGCCCATGTTGGCCGAAGTTGTTGTAATTAAAGTTTTATTGAAAGTTGTAAATGACCTCCCAACCCGACTTCAATTATTTTTTGTAGCGTGGAAATCCTAACATCTTTAATGTCATTTTCAACTTTGGAAATATATGCTTTGTTCGTTCCGCACTTTTCGGCTAATTGCTCTTGTGTCAGGCCTTTTTGGAGCCTTGCTTCATGAATGAGAGCCCCTAGTTTAAATTCTTCGTAACCTCTCTCGAGTTTCGATCTTTTAGGAATGCCTTTTTTACCATAATGTTCATCTACAAAATGGTCCAGCGATTTAAGATTATTTTTTTTCGGCATAATATTCCTCCTTTATTTTTAAAGCGCGTTCAATTTCGCTCTTTGGCGTTTTTTGAGATTTCTTCTGGAAGCCATTTAGTGCAATTATCAAGTTTCCTTTATCAAAAAAGCAAAATATTCTGAAAATGTCACTCCCATGTTGAACCCTGATCTCATATAATCCTTCCGTACTTTCTAAATGCTTCAGATAAGTTTCAGGAACGTTTTGAACTTCTTCAATTAGTTTAAATGTCCAGATGATCTTGTCTTTGACTTTCTGGCGTTGCTTGACAAAAAATACGTTGAAGTAATCTTTATAGAAGTTTACCTGTCTGTATTTCTTCGGAACAGTCACTTAGCAAAGATAACAAAGTAGTCCGATAAGACAACCTAAAAATTCTTAAAAAATTAGAGGTTTGGAGTCGGTTGAACTCAATTTCGGCCAATAATATTTATGCGAATAGAATTTTTTTATTGCAGTACCATAACCGCATAAGCTTTTCCAACGAACTAATATCATAACACTGACCGAATGAAAATTATCTCTGATATCAAAAGCCTAAAGTGTGTTGTCCATTATATTCACTCCACCCACACTCCGTCCTCTCCCCACACGACCGAGTCTGCTAACAAGCCCGTTAAATTAATTTATTATTCGATATGAATCACCCGTAGAACTACGGTTTTTTAGTGAGACCAAGGTTTTTGTTAGTTAAGGGTTTAGGGGTTTAGTCGTTTAGTCGCCTGTCTGCCGGTATGCAGGTTTAGTTGTTTAGTCGTTTAGTATCTGCCCGAGGGACGGCAGGTTGGTAGTTTAGGGGAAACAACTTGTTCAGAGGTTCAATGAACTGATGGTGGGAGGCCAACTGCTCTTTCCGCCATTCTCCTTACCTTCGCGGCGCATTCACAATTAAAAAAACTTGTTTATATGAGTACCGTTAAAGTCGCTATCAATGGCTTTGGAAGAATAGGCCGACTGGTTTTCCGCCAGATATATAATATGGAAGGAATTGACGTTGTTGCTATCAATGACCTGACAAGTCCGAAAACGCTTGCCCACCTCCTGAAATACGATACCGCCCAGGGCCGCTTTGGCCAGGATGTTCAGGCCGGCGAAAACTCTATTACCGTTAACGGCGAAGAAATTAAAATATATGCCCAGAAAGATCCTGCACAAATTCCATGGGGACAACATGGCGTTGACGTGGTGCTGGAATGTACCGGCTTCTTCACCGATAAAACCAAAGCCGAAGCCCACCTCAAGGCCGGCGCTAAAAAAGTGGTGATCTCTGCGCCTGCAACGGGCGACCTCAAAACCATCGTTTTCAATGTGAACCACAAAATCCTCGATGGCTCTGAAACCATTATCAGCTGCGCATCATGCACTACCAACTGCCTCGCCCCCATGGCGCAGGTGCTGGAAGAAAAATTTGGAATCGCCGCAGGTTTAATGACCACGGTTCACGCTTATACCAACGACCAGAATACACAGGATGCTCCTCACCCTAAAGATGACCTGAGAAGAGCAAGAGCTGCCGCACAGAATATTGTTCCAAACAGTACAGGTGCTGCCAAAGCAATTGGACTGGTGCTTCCAAGCCTGAAAGGCAAACTGGATGGTACGGCCCAACGTGTACCCACACTTACAGGTTCTCTTACCGAACTTACAGTTATCCTTAACAAGAAAACGACAGTTGAAGAGATCAATGCTGCCATGAAGGCTGCCGCCAACGAAAGCTTTGGTTATACCGAAGACGATATCGTAAGCAGCGACATCATCGGAATTGAA
Source organism: Bacteroidota bacterium (assembly GCA_023429985.1). Taxonomy (GTDB): domain Bacteria; phylum Bacteroidota; class Bacteroidia; order Chitinophagales; family Chitinophagaceae; genus Flavisolibacter. The sequence continues at coordinate 14,817 of JAEZCV010000084.1, forward strand.
TACGGAAGTTTATTCGATGGTACACAAACCAAAGTGCAGACTGTTGGCGACCACCAGATGGTGCGCACCGTTTCGTGGTACGATAATGAAATGAGTTATGTATCGCAACTGGTACGTACGGTTCACTATGTTGCTAAAATGATCAAATAATAACGGGCTCCTTCGGGAGCCTTTTTTTTGGTTGAATATTGTTCAACTATCCACTTTTATTTAATATCCTGGAGGCAACCTTCAACAACTATTCAACCACTGTTCAACAACAGTTCAACCACCCGTAATCCCAACATCTCTCCCCCAAATTCTCTACCTTCGCCCCCAAATAACCATTAGAAACATGAGCCAGTTCGAGCAAACAAATTTTTCAGGAAAGAAAGCATTGATAAGAGTGGATTTTAATGTGCCACTGGATGAAAATTTCAAAATCACCGATGATACCAGAATGCGCGCTACCATTCCCACGATTAAAAAAGTTTTGAAAGATGGTGGAAGCGTGATATTGATGTCGCATTTTGGAAGACCTAAGGATGGTCCCAAAGAAAAATATTCGCTGAAACACCTGGTAAAACATCTTTCCGAATTGCTGGGAACCGAAGTTGATTTTGCTAACGACTGTATAGGCGAAGATGCCAGACAAAAAGCATCCTCTCTTGCTCACGGTAAGGTTTTATTACTGGAGAACCTCAGGTTTTATAAGGAAGAAGAAAAAGGTGATAAAGGTTTTGCCGAAAAGCTATCCAACCTCGGTGACATTTATATAAATGATGCTTTTGGAACCGCACATCGTGCGCATGCATCTACGGCTGTTATTGCGGAATTCTTTTCAAAGGAAAATAAGATGTTTGGACTGGTAATGAATGGTGAAGTGGCCAGTGCAGAAAAAGTGATGCATAGCTCGGAAAAACCTTTCACAGCCATTATTGGTGGTGCAAAAGTTTCCGACAAGATCATGATCATAGAAAATCTTTTAGATCGTGCTACAGATATAATCATTGGTGGTGGAATGGCCTATACTTTTTTCAAGGCCATGGGAGGGGAGATAGGAAATTCCCTGGTAGAAGCCGATCGCATTGATACAGCAAAAGAATTGTTGAAAAAAGCAGAAGCCAAAGGCGTAACCATTCATCTTCCATCTGACTCCATCATAGCAGATAAATTTGCCGAAGACGCCAACATATCTTCTTCACTCAGTAATAACATTCCCGAAGGCTGGATGGGACTTGACATAGGTTCGCTTGCCTGTGAGGTATATACCAAGGTTATTCTTGCTTCCAGAACCATTTTATGGAATGGTCCCATGGGTGTTTTTGAAATGGAAAAATTCCAGCACGGTACCAAAGCAATTGCGCAGGCAGTTGCCGATGCCACACAGAAAGGTGCGTTCTCACTGGTTGGAGGAGGCGACAGTGTGGCTGCGGTTAACCAGTTTGGCTTTGCTGATAAAGTAAGTTATGTATCAACCGGTGGTGGCGCCATGCTTGAATTTTTTGAAGGAAAAGACCTGCCCGGAATTGCAGCCATCAAGGCATAAGATTCATCAAACTTTCATGGTATTTTTCTGCATCACCAAACAAAATCCGGTGCAGCATTATTATCTTTCAACAAAGCAGGGCCATTGATATTTTAATAGTTTAAATTTATCTATCTAAAATCAAAATCATAAAATGAAAACGTCAACATTAGTCATTTTAGTTATAGTAGGATTTTTGATCCTTCTCGGTGGATGTATGGGTTGTGGTGCCATTTCCTTACAGAAAAGAGCCGTGGGACTGGAGGAAAACGTAAGAGGAAAATGGGCAGATGTACAAAGTGAATACCAGAGAAGGTCAGACCTGATACCCAATCTTGTTGCCACGGTTAAAGGTGAGGCCAATTTCGAAAGAGGAACTTTAAATGATGTGATCAGCGCACGTGCAAGGGCAAGCTCCATGCAGATCAATCCTGAGAACCTTACACCTGAGAACATGCAGCAGTTCCAGGCGGCACAGGCTCAGTTATCGGGTGCATTATCTCGTTTACTGGTTACCGTTGAACAATACCCTAACCTTAGAGCGAACGAAGGCTTTAGGAACCTTCAGACTCAGTTGGAAGGAACCGAGAACCGCATTAAGGTCGCACGAAGGGATTTTAACCAGGCAACGCAGGATTATAATACAGCCATTCGCACATTTCCGAATAATATCTATGCCGGTTTCCTTGGCTTTAAAGAGAAGCCATATTTTGAAGCCGATCCGGGTTCGGAAAATGCGCCGGGTGTAGATTTTTCCGATCCGCAAAGGCCAGCACCGGCACCGCAGGTTCAAATTGATTCAATACCATAAGCGTGAAATTATTTCCCTGGAAAAAGAATAAGGAATTTCTCACCGAAGCCGAAAAGCAGCAATTGCTGGAGGCTATTCGCAATGCCGAACAGCGCACCAGTGGAGAAGTGCGTGTGTTTATTGAATCGAAATGTAAGTATATGGATGCTGTTGACAGGGCGGTAGAGATCTTTTCCGAGTTAAAAATGTACCAGACCGAAATGCGCAATGCTACACTGGTATATATAGCCGTGGAAGATCACCAGGCAGCCATTTTTGGCGATGAAGGCATTCACCAGAAAGTAGGTAAAGCTTACTGGAAGGAAGAAATAGAAAAAATGCTGCAGCACTTTCGCGTTCACCATCTTGCTGATGGTATATGCCAGGCCATTAACGACCTGGGTGAAGTGCTGCACCAGCATTTTCCATTTGAAAGAGATACAGATAAAAATGAATTGCCGGATGATATTGTTTTCGGTAAATAGCCCATGAAGAAATTATTACTGATCATATTCCTTCTTTCCGGTTTGGGTAGTAGGGGACAGGTGGAAAAATATATTCCGGCTGCTCCAAATCCACCAAGGCTGGTAAACGATTTCGCTCAATTGCTTACTGCTGAAGAAGCGGCCTCCCTGGAAAGAAAACTGGTGGCCTACGACGACAGTACCTCCACCCAGGTTGCCATTGTTACCGTTACCGACCTGCATGATTATGCAGCGGTAGATTATGCAGTGGCGCTGGGAAGAAAATGGGGTGTGGGCGGTAAGGAATTCAATAATGGTGTCATTATCCTTGTTTCTACGGGTGGCGGAGAAGGTAACCGCGATGCATTTATTGCTACAGGTTATGGAATGGAAGGATCTATTCCTGATATTACAGCCAACACCATCCTGGAAGCAGAAATGATTCCTCAATTAAGAACCGGGAATTATTACCAGGCCTTCGATGCCGCTATTGATGCAATCATGCTGGCGGCGGCAGGAGAGTACGATGCTCCGCCAGGTTATGGCGAAAGGCGTGCCGACCGTCCCCGTTCCGGCAGCAGCCTGGGAAGGATCATTGTTGCCATCATTATATTGTTCATCATTCTGGGCCTTGGAGGAAGAGGCGGGGGTGGTGGTGGATATATGTCACGCCGCGGTTACAGGGGCATGGATGGACCCGTTATTTTCCCGGGAGGATTTGGCGGTGGTGGATTTGGCGGAGGAGGCGGTGGCTTTGGTGGCGGTGGAGGATTTGGAGGATTTGGCGGCGGCGGTTTTGGTGGCGGTGGTGCCGGTGGAAAATGGTAACTGGTATGCTAATTGAACCTATAGTAAAAAATTTACTATGAAATCAATGATCATTGCCGCTGCGGCCCTGGGCGTTGCCATTGCAGGAATTATATTATTCTACAAAACAGAAAATCACCCCCACGAAGAACTTGCCGATTCTATAATGAACAGGATAGATGATGCCAACGGCGATGCTCCACATCTTGAAAGAGGGCAGCATGCCATGGGTTGATCAGATCAATCCTTCATCGGCAAAACTATAATAGCCATCATCGCTGACAATAAGGTGGTCGATCACCTTAATATCAAAATATTTGGCGGCTTCCTTTATTTTATAGGTAAGGTCCTCATCGGCTTTGCTGGGCCTTAAACTTCCCGACGGGTGGTTATGGCAAAGAATGAGGCTTACAGCGTCTTCTTCCAAAGCTTTTTTCAGTATGATACGAGGATCGGCAATGGTTCCTGTAATGCCTCCCTCACTTATGATCTGGAAGTGATTTACTTTGTTGGAGCGGTTCAAAAAAATCACTCCAAAAACCTCGTGCTTATAATCTCTTAAAGATGTTTGCAGGTAGCCGGCCACTTCGCGGCTGCTTGTGACCACGGCTTTTTCCCGCGAAACCAGGCCCTGTCTTCTCCTTCCCAGTTCCATGGCGGCCACAATGCTGATGGCTTTGGCTTTTCCAATACCCTTGATGCGGGTCAGTTCCTTCACATTTAGTTTCCCCAGTTCATTCAGACAGTTCTTACCGCAACGCAGCACTTCCTGGGCCAGTTCAATGGCCGATTTGTCTTTTGTTCCATTGTTGATGATGATGGCCAGTAATTCGGAATTGCTAAGGGCCGAGCAGCCTTTAATGAGTAGTTTTTCGCGGGGTCTATCGTCATTTGCCCATTCTTTAATTGAGTATTTCTGCTCTTGCATACAATATGTTAAAGAAATAATTTTATGCTTTCAATCCTTTAAAAAACCTAAACCAATCCCCTATGAGACGCAATTCTACTAAATCCCTGGGTGCTTTCCATCCTGTGTTGTTCTTCCTTTTTGTTTACGGACTTTCTTTATTTCTTGCTCTATTTGTTTGTCGTACAGTGTATTACAGCATGAATGAAGAATCTTCGGTTTCAACAATTATGGAAAGTACAGCAGCGCAGCCGGTTCAGGGAATGGGGGCTACAGCTTCCAGGTGAAATAATTTTATTTTCCGTTTTGGATGAAGGGTAAAAAAGCATGCGTGGCAGTTTTTTTACCCTTTTTTCGTTTGATGGCCAATTAAATTAGTTGGAGATAGTGGTATAAAGCAGGGGCATTGTTATCTTCGCGCCACATTTTCCGCCATGAACCCCAATGCAAAAATTTTCGCCGGTACGGGTGCCCAGTCTTTAGCAGAATCCATCTGTAAAAGTTATGGCTGCCAGCTGGGAAAGATCAACATCCAGAAATTCAGTGATGGTGAAATTCAGCCCATTTTCCTGGAAAGTATAAGAGGAGATTTTGTTTTCCTGGTGCAAAGCACCCATGCTCCTTCCGATAACCTGATGGAATTATTGCTGATGATTGATGCCGCCCGCCGTGCATCTGCCAATAAGATCATTGTTGTAATTCCTTATTATGGTTATGCCCGCCAGGACAGGAAGGACAGGCCGCGTGTTGCCATTGGAAGTAAACTGGTGGCCAATATGCTGGTGGCTGCCGGTGCCGACCGTATCATTACCATGGACCTGCATGCGCCCCAGATACAGGGATTTTTCGACATTCCTGTAGATCACCTCGACAGTTCGGCAGTTTTTATACCTTATATAACACAACTGAAGCTCGAAAATCTTACATTTGCGGCCCCCGATGTAGGCGCCAGTAACCGCATCAGGGAAATTGCCAGTTATTTTGAAGCAGAAATGGTGATCTGCGATAAACATCGCAAACGTGCCAACGAAATAGCCAGCATGGTGGTGATTGGAGATGTTACCGATAAGGATATTGTTATTATCGACGACATCTGTGACACTGGAGGAACACTTGCAAAAAGTGCCGCTCTTTTAAAAGAAAAAGGTGCCCGTACGGTGAGGGCATTGATCACGCATCCTGTTTTAAGTGGAAAGGCATACGAAACCATTGAAAACAGTGTGCTGGAAGAACTGGTAGTATGTGATACCATTCCTTTGAAGGAAAAAACAACCAAGATCAAAGTTGTTACTACTTCAGAGTTGTTTGCCATTGCCATCAGGAATGCATACGAGAATAAAAGTATCAGCACCTTGTTCTTTCATTCGGCCGGAAGAGATAAATAATTATTTCTTTAAACAAGTCAATTAAACACTCATATAAAATGAACACAATTACAATCGAAGGACAACTGAGGACCGAAAATGGCAAGTCAGCCACCCGCCAGCTTCGCTCTCAGCAACTTGTGCCTGGTGTAATTTACGGGGGTGCTCAGGAAATCAATTTTGCTGCTCCGGCAAAGGCATTCAAGCCTTTAGTTTACACACCAAATTTCCAGTATGCCGAAGTTAAGGTAGACGGGAAAACGTATCGCTGCATTTTAAAAGACCTGCAATTTCACAAAGTAACAGATGAATTATTGCACGTTGACCTTCTTGAACTTGTAGAAGACAAGAAAGTGATCGCTGCCATTCCTCTGAAATATGTGGGCGTTGCGCCCGGTGTAAAAGCCGGTGGCCGTATGGTTGCCAAAATGAAAACACTTAAGGTAAAAACCTATCCTAAGTATTTGAAAGAGCAGATCGAAGTAAATATCGAGAACCTTGAAATTGGAGATAACCTGCGTGTAGAAGATGTAAAGGATGAAAATTACGAGATATTGAACTCGCCTCGTATTCCTATTGTTTCTATCGTTACTACGCGTGCTTTACGCCAGGAAGAAGCAGCAGCTGCTCCTGCCAAAAAATAAGCAGTCACATTTTTAATATCCCGGATCCATGCATAATGATCCGGGATTTTTTTTGCAAAAACAGGCTTATGAAATACCTGATTGCCGGGTTGGGAAATATTGGTAACGAGTATGCACACACAAGGCATAACATAGGCTTTGATGTGGTAGCCGCTTTTGTAAATAAACACGGTGGCGCATTAAAGCAGGACAGGCTGGCTTATGTTGCTGAAATTAAATGGAAGGGTAGAACCTTTGTTTGTATTTGTCCAACAACCTACATGAACCTCAGTGGAAAGGCCATAAAATACTGGCTGGATAAATCGAAGATCGCTATAGAAAACCTTTTGGTGATAGTGGATGAAGTGGCGCTACCGGTAAATAAGATCAGGCTCAGGCCCGGAGGAAGTGACGCAGGTCATAATGGATTAAAAAATATTTTTGAAATTTTAGGAACGAAGGAATACCCGAGGTTACGATTTGGTATTGGAAATAATTTTCCAAAAGGCCTTCAGGTTGAATATGTTCTGGGAAAGTGGACAGCCGAAGAAACACCCCTGGTAAAAAAGAAAATTGATCTTTGCGTGGAAGTAATTGAATCATTTGCAACCATAGGGCTTTCACTTACCATGACTAAATTTAATAATGTAGAAATTTAGTTATGAGAAATAATACTAATTACATACTTTAGCGCTCCAGCCTTGAACTCCCCTGTAAAATCCATCTTCTTTAAAAAGCCATGAAATATCTGGGATGACAAATTAAATGGTATCCCTAATTATTTAAATCAAAAACCACTTCTTTTATGAAGATATTTTGCGTAGGTAGGAATTATTCAGATCATGCTAAAGAATTAGGAAACGATGTGCCGGAAGAACCGGTAATTTTTATGAAGCCTAAAAGCGCTTTACTTCAACCTCATACACCTTTTTATTATCCCGAGTTTACCAACGAATTGCATTACGAATGCGAACTTGTTTTGCGTATTTCAAAAAATGGCAAATACATACAGGAAAAATTTGCTAGTAAGTATTATGATGCTATTACTGTTGGTATTGATTTTACTGCACGCGACCTGCAGGACGACCTGAAATCAAAAGGTTTGCCATGGGAAAAAGCAAAGGCCTGGGATAATTCTGCCGTTATTGGTAAATGGGTTCCCTTTGCCAACATGAAAGATAAAAAGGAATTTAATTTCTTACTTAACAAGAACAAAGAACAGGTGCAGAAAGCTTCTTCTGCCGAAATGATCTTTGACTTTGATTATATAGTTTCTCACATCTCCAACTACTTTTCTGTAAATATCGGCGACCTCATTTTTACGGGAACACCTAAAGGTGTGGGCGAAATTGTTGTGGGCGATGAGATCGAAGGATTTCTGGAAGGCGAATCACTGCTTTCGCTTGAAGTGAAATAATGCACGCATTCATTTACCTGTTTTCTTTCCTTTGCAGGGGATTATAATCCTTTAAATTTGCGAACATTCAAGAATTATGATGGATCGTAATCTCCTGTTGAAGGCTTTCAGGAATATGTACAGTGTGAAAATAATGGCCGAAACCTATGAGGCCAATCGCACCATTACAAAATATGTTCATTCCACTTCCCGGGGCCATGAAGCTATTCAACTGGCTACAGCTTTTAATTTAACAGAGAATGACTGGGTAAGTCCTTATTATCGCGATGAAAGCTTATTGCTCGGCATGGGGTGGACGCCCTATGAACTTATGCTGCAATTGCTTACCAGGGGTGAAGATCCATTTACAGGTGGAAGAAGTTATTACTCGCATCCCAATTCAAGGCAGCAGGATAAACCAAAAATGATCCATCAAAGCAGTGCCACGGGCATGCAGGCCATTCCAACTACGGGCATTGCGCAGGGTATTCAATACCTGGAAAAAATAGGTAAACTTCATTCTGAAAAACCAGTTGTTATTTGTTCACTTGGAGATGCGTCTGTTACCGAAGGTGAAGTGAGTGAAGCTTTGCAATTTGCGGTGCTGAAAAACCTTCCTATTATTTACCTGGTGCAGGATAATGAATGGGGTATAAGTGTAACTGCACAAGAAGGAAGAGCCATGGATGCTTACGAATATGCCGCAGGTTTTAAAGGATTGAACCGCGTACGCGTGAACGGAACCGATTTTTATGAAAGTTTCGAAGCCATGAAAAATGTTATTGATCATGTGCGCGAACACCGTGGTCCATGGCTGGTGCATGCAAAGGTTTGTTTACTGAATCATCATACAAGCGGCGTAAGAAAAGAATTTTACAGAACAGAAGAAGATCTTGAAAAACATGCATGCGATGACCCCTTTCCAAAATTACGTAATGCCATAGTGGATGATTTTGGAGAAGAATTTTTAGAGTCGCTGCAAAAAGAAGTTGAAGAAGAAATAAAAGAAAGTTTTAGCAGGGCTGTGAATGCTGCAGAACCGGAAATATCCAATGTAGCACAGCATGTATTTGCTCCCACAACAATTTCTGAAGAAGCAGGTGAGCGGTCGCCCGCCAACAAAGAAAAAGTGATGATGGTGGATGCTGCCTTGTTTGCTATCCGTGAATTGATGGAAGAAAATGAAGAATGTGTTTTATACGGCCAGGATGTTGGGAAAAGATTAGGTGGAGTTTTTCGCGAAGCAGCAACGTTGGGAGAACAGTTTGGCGATCATCGCGTATTTAATACGCCCATACAGGAAGCATATATAATTGGTTCCACTGTTGGTATGAGTGCGGTTGGATTAAAACCTATTGTTGAAGTGCAGTTTGCCGATTATATCTATCCGGGTTTCAACCAGCTGGTAACTGAAATTTCAAAGTCGTGCTACCTGTCATGCGGAAAGTTTCCCGTTGCTGCAATCATACGTGTGCCCATAGGTGCTTATGGCGGTGGTGGCCCATACCACAGCGGTTGCGTGGAATCAACATTATTAACCATTAAAGGAATTAAGATTGCTTATCCTTCCAATGCTGCAGATATGAAGGGATTGATGAAGGCTGCTTATTACGATCCTAATCCTGTTGTGATGTTAGAACATAAAGGATTGTACTGGAGTAAAGTTCCGGGAACGGAAGATGCAAAAACCACTGAGCCTGCGGCTGATTATATTTTACCTTTTGGAAAAGGAAGGGTAGTGGTAGAAGCTTCTTCCGGTGCCGTGGAAACCGGTGCTTCGGTTTGTGTTATTACATATGGCATGGGCGTTTACTGGGCAAAATCTGCAGCGCGGCAAATGAATGGTGCTGTTGAGATCATTGACCTGAGGACCTTATTTCCACTGGATGAGGAATTGGTTTTTGCAACGGTAAAAAAGCATGGTAAATGCCTTGTACTTACCGAGGAGCAGCAAAACAATTCATTTGCAGAAGCACTGGCAGGAAGGATTTCCAAAAATTGTTTTCAATACCTAGATGCTCCTGTTGAAGTTATGGGGGCATTAAATCTTCCTGCGGTTCCGTTAAATATGGGACTTGAATCAGCCATGCTTCCTAATGCGGAAAAGGTAAGGGTGCGGTTGGAGGAGATGCTTGAGGATTAGGATTTAGTTTAGTTGTTTAGGCGTTTAGTTGTTTAGTTGAAAAATCTTTCTGTTGTAAAGTTTTCAGTTTTGAAACCTTAAAAAAGAAGAGTTCAACCTGAACTAATAGAGTAAAAAATCAACAAAATATTTTACATTTATCGATTTTTCATTGGTTATTGACTAAACAACTAAACAACTTAACAACTAAACCTGCCTTCTACCAAAGCCACCCCTATCCCCTAAAACGGATACCCAATCGCCAGGTTATAAACTATATTTTCTCTTCGCCATTGCTGGTTGCCAAAATCAATCTGGTTCATTACCCATGGATTGTCTTCCCAGGGTTTTCGAAGTGGAATGCCCACGTCAAGCCTGATAACAAAAATGGTTATATCGAAACGTATACCTACACCGGCATCAACCGCCAGCTGACTTAAAAACTTACCTGTAAATTCTCCACCGGGTTTTTTGGTATGCGTGCTGTCGTTCCATAACCAGATGTTTCCTGCATCAATAAAGAGTGCTCCGTAAAGCGGACCTGAAATGCGCGGGCGAAATTCAGTATTGAGTTCGAGTTTGATGTCTCCCGTCTGGTCGGGAATAAAGTTTTGCGGATTTTGAGGAAGGAAAACACCCGGACCTACCGAGCGGCTTCTGAATCCGCGAAGACTGTTATTTCCTCCTACAAAAAATTGTTTTACATAGGGAAGCTGGGTTGAATTTCCATAAGGCAGGCCAACACCTAAAATGATCCTGCTTGCCCATGTGGCATTTAGTCCTATTTGCCTGTAATACCGGGCATCGGTTTCCAGTTTTACATATTGAGAGAAGGGCGTTCCTGCAATTCTTGCCGTGTCGCCATTCTTTACATCAGCACCCATGATCAATCCTGCAATGTTGCCCGACAGATCTACCAGTCCGTTAAAATAATATGCATTTCTTTTGGGTGGTCCAATTGCGAGTTCATTATATGTATACTGGTAATTTGAACCGAGAATAAATTGAGGTTCTATAGCTCGTTCAAGTCCGGGAATGGCGCTTTCAAGATCCTTATACGCTTGTGTAACATTCAAAGGCTGCACATAATTTATGCTGATAGGAAAGAACTCATGATTTTTTTGAAGATTCACACGCCAGGTGTATCCGTATTCAAACCTGTATGAGTTTAATGTATATAAACCTTTGCGATTAAGGATATCGTAGCCAAGCCTGAAATTTGTTCGAGGCGCAAAAGCTCCCCTTCCGCGAAATGTTCCTGTAGGCGATAGAAACCGCGGAATGGAATAGGTAACGTCTAATCCTGTTCGATAGGTGTTGTATCCTCTAAGTGCTCCACTGAATTGAACATCTGAACCCAGGTAGGCAGATATATTGAGCTGGGAACCATTCCTGAATAAATTCCTGTGCAACCAGTTAATAGTAAACTGCGAACCATTCAAATTATTTGATCTTGATATTGCTGTTACTTCCGCGCTTAATGATTTTGTTGGAAGAGGGGTCAGGTAGTAATATGCATCCAGCATAGGTGAATCTACTGCCGCCACCTGGAACCTGTTCTTTACAAACTTGAATAAATTTAAATTGATAAGTCTACGCAAGGTGTTGTTATGATCGGTGCGGTTATAAGCCTCCCCGGGCCTGAACTGCATAGATTCATCAAGTAATTTTGGCTTAAAGGTTTTTCTTCGGTCAACAATAAAATATCCATTGAAAGGTTCCATATCTACCATACTGGTATCCATACGGGCTGTATTCAAACTATAGGAACTATATATATACACATTATTGATACGGAAAACATTTCTGGCTATTTCCGGTGTTTCATCTTTAACATCGAGGTACATATTAACCTTATAATTTCCAATATTGCTGTCGGTACGTACAATGAGGTAATCGGGACTGAAAAAATAAAAGCCTTTTTCTTTTAATGAGGCATCAATTCTTACTCTTTCAGCTTTAATAACATCCAAATCAAAAGGTTCACCGGGTTGAAGCAATGATGATTCTTTCAGTCCTGCAATGTTGAGGCTCAATTCAGAACTGTCGGACGGAAAATGCAGTTCATTGATGGTATACTGGTAACCCGTGCGGGCTACAAAAGAAGCGCTTGCTTTTCTTCCTTTAATAGTAGTATCACCTTCCACAACTGCATTGAAATATCCTTTGTTCTCCAGGTAGCTGTCCAAAACATCTATGTTTTTTTGAAGATCAAAATCGCTGAATAAAACAGGCGGTTCGCCCCATTTGTCGCGGATCTTTGCAAACAATCCTTTGTTTTTATTTCGGAACATATTGTATATGCCCAGTTTAAAAGGAATGCCTAAAAATTTCGAGTTAGGCCGTGGCCTGGTTAATCCTTCGAGATCATTTTTCAAAACTTTTTTATTGCGCGATGGAAGGTCGGGGCCTTCAACAGAAACGCTGGCACCTTTATATAAATGATCGTTTGCCGGAACAGCTTTCGTGGTGCTGCAGGCGCTCAATACATAAACGCAAATTACCAATGGCAAAAAATATGTACTTATTATCTTCATTTGTTGTTTGTAGAAGTTTCTGTTGTTTCAGTGGTTCCTCTTTCTGTTACACGCTGTTTTTTTCTTTTCAAAATTTCCCTGAATCTGTTATAGTCAACAGAAAGAATAAAACTTAATCCGTTTTCAATAATATATCCATCCACTACACCTTCATACTGGTTTCTCCTGAAGTAACGCAACAGGTAGCGCCCGTCTTTGCTTAGCTGGTAATCAATAGCTACATTTCCTGCAAGATTGTTATTTCCCTGGTTGGAGTTTTGCGGGCCTTCAAGTTGAAAATTACTTCCCACTGATATCTTCAGCCTGTCGTTCAGCAAACGTTTACTTAAACCAACATTCAGGTCTGTTCTGTTTCTCCTGGAGCCTGTAGTATAATCTTCGGTTGAGGCTACATCAAAATCAATTTCTACGCCTCCTACAAGTCCTGCAGCCAGTTGGTTAAGTTGTTCCGTAAGTAATTTGCTGACGCTTTGCCTGGCGTAGGTTCCAATTTCAAATCCGCCACCACTTGATTCAAGCGGATTTTCTCCCACGAATCTTCCCAGCAATAAAAGAGAAAATACCTGCTTGTTTATGCTTCCTTCATCCTGTCTTAATTGCGACAGTCGCGATTGCACCAGTGTAACAATATCGTTTGAAACACCGTAGTTCTTGTCTTCCGGAAGAATGATGTCGAAATCAATTACCGGCTTTAGTAATTCTCCGGTAAGGTTCAAATGAACTTCAAAAGGAAGCCTTTGCAGGTAGGTATTTCTTATGGCCGGTGTAGATGCTGCAATCTGGTCCTGCACAAGATCGATAGGAGGTGTGTTGGCTACATAAATTGCTTTTACATCCAGTTGTGCTGTGGTGGGCTCTCCAATCCAAGTAATGGTACTTCCCTGTTCTATCTCAAATTTTCTTCTAAGGAGGTCAAATGAAATTTCATACGATCCATTTTCCAGGGTATAATTTCCTGTAAGTGTCATTTTACCGCTGGGATCTATACCGGCAGTTAAAAGTGCTTCACCCTGAACGTTTAAAAAATCCCCATTGGCTTCGTCAATAACAACGTTTAAAATGGCTTCTTTTTTAACTTCTATGTTGGCCGCAATATCCATTCCGAGGATGCTGGAAACATTCATTGAATCTATACCAGTAAATAGCGTATCCGCTTCAGGCATGGCCATGTTTACAAATTCCACTACACCTTTTCTCTGCTCAATGCCGGGTTCTTCCTGGGGAACCACAATCGTTAAATTGGTTCCATCATTTATAGTAATGTTTCCATCAACTACTGGTTTTATTTCTGTGCCGCTAACTCTCAGGTCCGTACTAATATTCAATCTTCCATAATATAGCTGGCCTTTTTGTTTTTCACTGTTCAGCACCATAAAATCCTGTGCTGTTATTGCAAGGGCAAACTGGTAGTTGGTAAAATTGCTGGTGAAGATATCTCCATCAAGGTTCAACCTGTTTTGAGCTGAATCGCGAATTGTAAAATTGTCCAGCCTGAATCCTTTTTCGGTTACAGCAATGGTTTCATCATCTATATAAAACTGGCTGCCCAGGAAACTGGTGGCAAAACTTGCATCGTTAAAATCAAGGTTACCTCGTATTTCCGGCGCACTGGAACTACCCCGGATCCTAACCTGCCCGTCAATAAATCCTGAAGCATTTGAAATGGCCTGGTTCGATGCGCCCTCAATAGAAGCAAGAGCAAGACTGTCAATATCCAGGTCAAGATTTAAATCAAGTGCTCCTTCAACAGGCGTAAAATATCCGTCGATAGTTACATCATTACCACGTCCCGTTAAACGCACATCCGTATTAAACCTGTTTCCATCACTGGTTGAAACCTGCAGGTCTAAATTGCCCAGGGTGTCCTGGTTCAAACTCAAATCTGAAATGGCAAGATCACTTGTGAATGCCATTTCCTGCATGATATTGCGGAAGGTTATATTTCCATTGATCAATCCATTTGCAAATAAGGTATCACTTTGAACAAAACCTGTAATGGTACCTAGCTGGAAGTTATTGAAATTAACCTGCAAGGGTTGCTGACCATTGCCTGCAAGGCTTTGAATACTTAATTGCTGATTGTTGTTGCTTAAAACAAAATTAGTTGCAGAAATTGAATTCGGGCCAATGATGATCTGGTTGTTAGCAGGAATGGACCAGAGCTCGTAATTAAGCAATAAACTGTCTGGTCTCAAGCTAATGGCATAGGTTCCCCGGGAAGGTTGTTGCAATAACCCGTTAAAGTAATATTGGTTAGTTCCTGTTTTATCATCAATACCAAGGTTAAAATCAATAACATTATTTAAAGCGGTGGCATTAATTCTTGCATTGTAAACATCAAACGAGCCGCTTTTCAGGTGCCCGGTCATGCCTCTTATTTCAAGTCCGTTCGATGTTGTTCTAACTGCAAAATTCAAATCACTGATCTCTGTTCCCTGCATGGAAATGTGATTCGTGATTACATTAGCATTCATTCCCTGTCCGGATATAAAACTTCCTTCCGCATGTAATGGGTCCATGGCAGTTAAGCCGGGAATGAAAGCAGAAAATATTGGATTATAGGTAAGATCTGCCGTGAACCTGAAGTTATATGGATCTAACGCCGGTGTTGTGGAAGATGGTGTTACGGAAAAATAAGGTTCGATACTGCTTTGAATAATTGATCCTAATTGCGAAAATTTATATTCTCCGGTAACATCGGCATTGGCGATATCGCTTCTTAACCTGATAAAGTTTGCTGTATCCGTTCTTCCGGAAACTAATGAAATGGTATCCAGTACAAGCCTCTCTTCTTTAGAAACAATAAGTGCGTTTGTAACTAAAATATCGGCATCAAGGTAATCGGAATTCAGGTTGGCAACTGTTCCATCTATTTTACCCCGGAAAATCATTGCTTCGGTAGTAAGATTTAATGGAAGTGTTTTTAAGCTGTCTATCATACCCTGTACTACAAATGATGTATTATCGCCAAAACTTCCGCTTGCTGTAAGACTGGCATCTGCATTGGGATCATCAATATCCAGGTCTGCACTAAAATTCGAACCATTTAATTTGCCTTTGATATCGATGTTCCTGTAATTATAATTATTGTAGGAAATGCGATTGATATCCCCAGATAAATTGGTGTTGATAGAATTAGGTGTTAATCCGGTTCCATTAAAAGAAAAATTTCCAGATACAGCACCAATGGTTGCTTCCTGCCTTAATACCCTGCCTAATGCAAAGCCAGCCGTATTGAGCCTTGCATTGTATCGCATTCTTTCGGGATACATCAAATTGCTGAAACTTCCATTAACAGCAATATATCCTGCCGAGCTGTTTACATTCAGGCTGGTGTTTAACTGCCCGGCATTTCCTCTAACAGTTCCACTGATATCGAAAGTTTCCGGTAGGTTGATCTGGTCATTGCTTAATCGCTGGCCTGTAAATAATGCAATGTCCGATTGGGTGGTGTGCAAACGGTGAATCACAAAATTACCTCCTGCATTTTCGGGGTTCATCAGGCCAGACAACCTGCCGCTTGCATTTACAATTGTATTTTCAAGCCCGTTAAATTTTAATGATTCTAAATACAGGTTATTTAAGGTTCCGCTGCCAATAAGGTGTAGATCCCAAACTTCGTTTGGATTGCGGAAGGCAGCATTGTTTCTTAACTGGGGCGCGAATGCAAGAATATCTTTAACCTGAACACGACTGTTTTCTATTTCCACATTCAATACAGTGGCAGGAAAATCATTGAGCAACTGGTCGAAAGATGCATATTCAAGAACAGCGGTTCTTTTTATTTCCGAACCGGGTGTTTTCAGGTAAAGATTTTTAATGTACGACTGGTTATATGCATATAAAAGCTCTCCTTTCAATTCATTTAAAACAAAACCTGATTTTTCGCGGAACGATCCTTCAAGAATATTTGCACCAATGCTGTCAGTTGCAAATACAATATCATCTGCATGTAGGTTGAGTTCTTTTGCATCTAAATGAGCGAAATCAATTCCATATGCATTTGCGGGCGTATTGTCGTTATCAAATTTGATGGAGTTATCATTTACTCTTAGCTGGTCAACCCGGAATGTCCAACCCTTTGATTTTTCAATATCAACCTCCTTTTCAATTTCGTTTATTGCTACTTGTGCGCCCTGTCCTTTACCCAGCCTTATGTTTGATTTCGTATTATTGAGTTCTATGTGCCGGAGATGAATGGAATTGTTGGCAAGATCGAAATTTCTTCCTTCTGCTTTTAATCTTCCAATGTTAAAAGAAGTAGAGATCGCCGACACATCATTATCGAATTGAAGATTAAATTTTGTAAGGTCAATTGTTCCCAGATTCAGTTTCATGGCAGAAGGAACCGCTTCCTCAGCAAGGTCTTTTGAAACGGGTTCCGGTTCCAGCAATGGTTTATATTGTTTAATAGAAGCGGTAACATTTCTGCCTATGATGGAAGAAATTCCAAAATCGAAATTGGCCGGATCAAGTTTGTCGATGGTTGCGGAGAGGTTTCCAATTTTGGCAAATACATCGCTTCCGGTAATCACATCCTCATACCGAAGCCGGATATTTTCCAGCGCCAGGTCGCTAATGTTTAATTTAAGAGGAGCCGTTTGGGCGGTATCGGCATCTTTTGGCTGTTCGGAAATAAATGCATCAATTAAAAACTGGAAATTATAAACGGTATCGGGTAAAGTTCTTTTGATGTTGGCATACATGTTTTTCATCTCCAGGTCCTTTACCTGCACTTCATTGGAAAATAATTTTAAAAGGGCAAGGTTGGCTTTAAGTGATCCTCCTGAAAATAACGTATCTCCCTGCAGGTCTTCAACATAGATATCTTCAAGATCTATATTACCTGAAAGGCCAAAGGAAATGGAGCCTATTTCAACCCTGGTTTTTAATTTTTCCTGGAGGTAGTTTTCAACCTTGCCTGTCATAAATTTTTGTGCAGGAGGGGTAAGCAGCAGGAAAAATATCATGATCACAAACAGGAAAAGCACCAGGAGTGTTTTAAAAAAAATCCTCAGGGTGCGGCGCAGGTGCTGGCTATTTACTGATCGTGTTTCTTCCATTGATTTGGGGCGGTTTTATAAAGGCAAATAACAGGCCTCTATATTTATACATTATCAGATTAAAAAAAATCATGACCAGCGTTTTTTATTGAAAAACGCTGCTTTTTGGGGAAGTTGTTCTACAGGGAAAAGGATATTTAAACCTAAGGTTTTAAACCATTTTCCTGTTTCATAATTTCGGTATTTATAAATCTTTTTGAAAATGAACTTTGTACAGGGTGAATTCTTATTTTTGCAGCCCTTAAACACGCCGAGGTAGCTCAGTTGGTTAGAGCACAGGATTCATAACCCTGAGGTCGGCAGTTCAAATCTGCTCCTCGGTACAAGCCTTCCACATGGAAGGCTTTGTTTTTAAAAATAAAGGTGGCACGTGGCCACCTTTGTTTCTAATGGTTCAGAACTTCTCTGAACCCGGAGAAGCATTGAAATTATTTCCACTTCCATCATGTACACTTTCCGCTTCTGAGCGCATGATGTTAGGATTGTCATTGGTATTTTCGGTGGAACCCTTATGCTTGGTTTCAATATAGTCTTTAAAATTCATGATATCCTGGCGGATCAACTTTTCAAAAACAGGGTTCAGGGCTTTTGCAAGGCCAGAGCCAATTTCTCCGGCAGGGGGATGATAACTAATCACCACTTCCAGTTCAGTACCGCCACCCGGAGCATCATGGAAAGTTACCTTTCCTGCATTATTGATCATGGAATTGGGAATGGACTGCCAGCCGATCAAATAGCCGGGTTCTTCTTTCACTATTTCCGCATTCCATTTAATTCTGCCCAGGTTGGCCGGCAACATAGCTTCCCAGTGCGAATGCTTGCTGTCGATCTCCGTTACTGTTGCCAGATGCTTCATGAACAAGGGAAGATTTTCCAGTTTTCTCCAGAATGCATACACTTCATCTTTCGATTTGTTCACAATCAATCCTGTACGTATGTTAATGGCAGGTGTGGAAGAAACGCCTTTGTTTTTTCCCATGCTGGAATACATGGGGCAGTTTCCGGATGCACCCCTGTAAAGTAATACGCCACCTAAAGCCATTTTTACAAGACTGTTCAAGGGCCTTTTGGTTAAATTGTGAAGGCTTGACGATAACAACCATGCTCCAATTGCTGCACTGGCTATTCTTTCTGTTTGTCCCACATTAACTAATCCGCTGCCGGAATTTGGCTGGAATTCGTTGTCGGCATGCCAGCTTCCATATTGTTCATTTGCCATAGTAAGATTTTTTTAATGAATTGAAATAAAAGGCCACCTTATGGAAGCAATTATTATGCCTCCGGACCGGTTCCGATTTTCAACATCACTATGCGCAAAACATCAAATAAACAATGAAACTTAAACAGAAAGATTTTCTTCCACAGAATTTTTTATTTCAATTCTTCCAGGATAAACTTTTAATGCATTTTCAAGGCAATCCATGGCATCATCAAGGTCGCGCAGGTTGAGCACATAGGCCAGGCGCACTT
>JAEZCV010000086.1 GCA_023429985.1 Bacteroidota bacterium
GTCTCCCCTTACAGGGGGATGTCGACTCCCCTTAGAGGGGGAGAATGTCTCCCCTTATGGGGGGCAGTATCCCTGAAGGCCAAGAAAACCCGCAGCCTAACCAAAAAACAATTGCATATGGTTGGTAAGTGAGACGCGGAGGATGCCGCGTCTCTTTTTTGAGTATTTATAGGCCGAAATCAATCCCGTAGGCTTTATGTTTGCAAATGCGGTTAGAAATAGCCCTAGGAATTTTAATATATTTAAGTTTGAAATTAATTAATTACTAAAACTCCTAAGGACTATGAAAAGACAAATTAACGAAATTGATTACAGCGATCAAAACATTTATGTTGGATTTGATGTCCATTTAAAATCATGGAAGGTTTCTATTATGACCGACCGGATGAAGTTTAAACCCTTTTCTCAAGATCCAAAGCCGGAAACGCTTGTCAGCTACCTTGAGAAGAATTTTCCCGGGGGCAATTATTATTCTGCCTACGAAGCAGGATTTTGCGGATATTGGATCCATAACAGATTACTTTCACTAGGTGTTAACAATATTGTTGTAAATGCCGCTGATATACCCACTACTCATAAAGAAAAGATTGCCAAAGAAGACAAAAGGGACAGCCTTAAAATTGTACGCTCTTTAAGGAGTGGTGAATTAATACCAATATTTGTACCTTCGGTAGAAACAATGGAAGATAGGAGTTTATTAAGGGCCCGTTCAAGATTTGTCAGGGAATCTACCCGGAACAAAAACAGGATTAAATCCTATCTGCATTTTAATGGCATAGATTTGGTGGATTTTGATGGTAAAAAACATTGGTCCAACAATTTCTTAAAATGGCTTGAAGATATTCAATTCAGTCAAGATAGCGGCAAATCCGTTTTGGCCGCTTATCTGGATCACCAACGCTATTTGCGAAAGACTCTACTGGATTTGACCAAAAGGGTAAGAGAGCTTTCGCAACAGGAAAGATACAGGGAAAATGCCAGGTTGCTTCAAACCATACCCGGGGTCGGGTTAATCGTGACAATGACATTTTTAACCGAAATCGGGGATATATCCAGGTTTAAAAATGTTGATAATTACTGCTCTTATATAGGCATTGTCCCATCGAGCCATTCATCGGGCGAGAAAGATATAACAGGTGGGTTGACTTCCAGGACCAATAAACCACTACTTGGTACTATTGTGGAATGCTCATGGGTAGCAATTCGACACGATGCTGTATTAAGAAGCCAGTTTCATAAACATTGTTTAAGAATGGAACCAAATGATGCAATTATAAGAATAGCTAAGAGTTTAGCTAAAATCATGAGATCTGTATTGATTAATAAAAAAGATTATGTTGCTATTGGTTAATCATGTTAAATCTATAAAACAACATTCGATGAGGCTGTTGTGCATCCCTTGCAACCTTTAAAAAGGTTTGTTACCCGTAGGATACAGCTCATTTTATCTATTTAATTGAAGTAAAAGTTATGCAGCTTTTTTAAGAGTCTGTTTATAGAAGGTTGTTTTGTAGATTTTAAGTATCATTTGAAGAAAACCAGGGCAATGAGTTTTTTTAGCCATAAGAGGCAAAGGATTACTAATAAAAAAAGAGGCTCCTATTTAAAAGAACCTCCTAATCCTCAGCCACAAGTCTTATTGCTAATAGTTGCTCTCCAGCAGAGCTATGTCCTCTTCAGACTTGTAATGGACAAATTTAAAGGTTTTTATTAAAATTTCCTGCTAAACTCTTGGATTACAACATAGAGGGGATTTAAATACAGTTACACCTGAAATGAAAGCTTTAATTGCCGCATCTGCAATTCAGATCACATTTGGTTACCCATCGGTATATTTCGAGTATTTCTGGCGAATATTGGTATATCCCGATCAATATTATTCAAAGATTACCCGGTTATACCACAAGGGTGAAGTGAGTACCAAAGGTTTTATCATTCTATCCTGGGAAAATTTTGAAAAAGGTTATGAAGACGGTACTGATGGCAGGAATTTGGGTCTACATGAAATGGCGCATGCACTTCAACTTGAGAACTCCATTGTCAATTTTGAATATGATTTCATTGATTTCGAAGCTTTGAAGGCTTATGATATAGAAGCAAGGAAAGAGATCGATAAAATACGACTTCATGGATCTGATTTCTTCCGATCATATGCTGCAACCAATCGTGTGGAATTCTTCGCGGTTTCAGTTGAGAACTTTTTTGAAAGGCCGGGATTATTCAAGGCATACAATTCCGTTCTTTATGATCTTTTGACTATGATTTTATTACAAGATCCTTTGAAAATTTCAAATGGCATTACAATTGAAATTTCAAAATAGCAGATCATCAGGATCATTTACCAATCTTCGGTAAGTCTAATGACAAAACTACCTTCTGTGATAGCAATTTCCTCATCGTCATCATATTGCGCTACTTTGCATTGGAATGTTCCAGTAACTCTAAAAGCTTTGGCATAATACATAGAGATGTCATTTTCAACTTTTAAAATTTGGATCCAGCTATTGGTTTGATTGGTAACATACTCTGAAAAATATGCCTTTTCTCCTTCTCCATAATAAAATTCACCTTCTGGGAAACCCTGTCCTGATTCAATACCAATTGATTTTTTGTCCCAGCTCTGAATATCAGCGGCTGTTACCCAATTATTTTCAGAATTGCAGATATTAAGGGAAGCAAAATTGGTATTATCCAACGGTGGCAGACTGATGCAGGCGCAATCTCCACATGAACTATGGCCAGGTTCATTT
>JAEZCV010000093.1 GCA_023429985.1 Bacteroidota bacterium
TCATAACATTCAAAGCCTGGGCTGCTGTCACTGGTGGTTCGTGGTTACCAGTTAATGAGGAATGAAGCTGGTTAAAGAACTGCATATAATCACCTTTTGTTGTTTCAATATAGCTTCTTTCCATACCGTCAATACTTACATAACCTTTTTCAGAAGCAGGCTCTGTTCCCCACCCCCTGCCACCCGGAAGTTTGTCCTTTACTAATTCAGCTTCCTGAATATCCGCTCTTGATTTATAAAAGCTTCCTTTGGTTCCATGAAGAATAAAAGCAGGTAAAGGTTCTTTTACCAAATAGCTGCTACGCAATTGCACACGAAGTTTGGGATAGAACAAAATAAGGTTCATATAATCTGAAACCTTTGTAACAGGACGTACCATGTTAAGGTCAGCAAAAACCTTTTCAGGCATTCCAAAAAGCTGGATGGCAGCATCTATTAAGTGAGAACCCAGGTCGTGCAGCACACCGGTACCCGGACCTGGAATTTCTTTATGCAGTTTTGGACTAAGACCAGGTGAAAACCTGTCGAAATGCAATTCTGCATCTACAATATCACCCAATACCCTTGAATCAAGTACTTTCTTTGTTGTGAGAAAATCACTGTCCCACCTGCGGTTTTGATAAACTGCGATCGTAAGATTTTTTTCTTCAGCCAGATTAAGTAATTCCCGGGCTTCTTCAGCATTTACAGTGAAGGGCTTTTCTACCAGTACATTTTTCCCCGCTTTCAAAGCTTTTTCTGCGAATTCAAAATGCGTGGTATTGGGTGTATTTACAATTATAAGTTCAATAGAGTTATCAGCTAGTAAGTTATCGAGTGATCTAAAAGTCTTAATTCGGGGATAAAATTGAGAAGCAAGATTTTTTGTGCGCTCCCAGACTGCATATAATTCAAACCCTGGATGAACATGAATAAAAGGCGCGTGAAAAACCTTTCCCGACATTCCAAAAGATAATATGGCGGTTCTTACCTGCTTCATTTTTGGAGCATATTAATTTTTGATTCAGGATCCCATTTGCCCAAAATGTTTTCAATGGTGAACTTCTTTGCTTCTTCATCTGACAGTTGTTGTGACCATGAAACCCTTTTCTGTTTGCTGGCACCGGGCCCATAATTATTATACTCTGCATACCGCACCGTTGTTTCATTAGCAGGATTCTTCCAGTTATTCCATCCTTCCGGAATGATGTGAGATCCTATATAAGAATTTAAATAAGTTACAGAGGCCGTTGGCGACCATGGACGACCCAGTGAAACCTTTTTAATATTTGAATCAGCTGTGAGCCTGCAATCAAAAAATACAAATCCAAATGGAATGATGGAATTGGTTGAAGCAGCGGTTACGTGTGAATTCTTTTTGCTGTGAATTTGGCAGTTTTTAAATACGGCAGTTGCAGCACCAAAAATAAAATCCGTTGTTCCCTCTATATAACAGTCCCTGAAATAATGTTTGACTCCCGACCCACTCAGGAATAAAACATCCTGGTTTCCGGTAAAAGCACAATTAATGAAAGAAGCACGGTTTCCTTCAACGCGTACAGCTACAGCCTGTCCTGCTGTAAAGCCAGCTGTATTTTGAAACCCAACATCCTGTGCATGAAAATCATTTGCATAAATAAAAACAGAAGCGCAGGTCCATGTATTTAAAGTATCGCCATTTTCAAGTATTGTGCCTGCATGGTTATCAAAACTAATGATAGATTTATCCCTTCCTTCACCAATAAAACTGATATTCTCTTTGGTAGCATCAACAGTAACTACTTCTTTATATAAACCTTCTTTAATAAATACTATTACGTGTTCTTTATTACCTGAGGGAATTGAATTCAATGCCGCCTGTACCGAATTATAATCTCCGGAATTATCTTTTGCAACTGTTATTATTCCTGATTGAGCATTTACAGCTACACCCATCAACATTAGAAAAAGAAATAAAAAAGCTATCCTCATCTTTAATGTTTTATAAATCCAACAACATGTTTCTTATTAAAAACGCTGATCTCAATGAAATATAATCCAGGTGGTAAGGACTGAATATAAACCGCGGTTGAACTGCTACCCTGTGTTGGTATCGCGTTCAATACATGTTGGCCATTAATTGAAAAAATTTTAAATACAGATGCAGCAGGCAATGAGGGATGCAATACTTTCAATATTGTTTTTGCAGGGTTCGGAAACACAGTTATAACTTCCCCGGTTAATTCAGGAAGAGATGTTACCATGGTTCGGGTTCCGGTTACTGGTAAATCAATAAATCCTCCTGAATAAGAAGTATGCCTGATATTCCCTGAGAAATTACCGGGTGTAGCTGCATTCATCCTCACATAAATATTCATTTGATTTACTTTACCATTCACTGCCGGTAACTCAATAGCAGTATTGGAATCAAACCAGTCAGAATTATTAGCAGAAATCTCAAACCTTTCAGGTGCTTTAATGGTAATATTACCGGTAAGATGATTTGCGGACAACTGGTATTGTTGAACTGTTGAAGGAACATCACCTGCCTGGTTAAATGAAGTTAATGAAGGTTGGATAATGATAGCATCTGAAGCAAGACTGTTTAAATAATTTTCGAGATGTGTATAGCCATTAAAAGCAATTCCGTTCCGGTCTGAGGGATCGGAAGGATCCAAACCATGGTCGTTTTCCCACTGGTCAGGCATGCCATCTTTATCTGAATCGGCAGGAGGTGTGGAGGAATCTAATGCCGGCCAGGCATTAATGGTTTGCAGGTATGGAGTACCGTGAGGGTATCCACCCTGTACATCAATTACTTTACCGGACCGATTTCTTACATCATTGGCAATTCTTTCATCAAGTGTATCCCGGTTGGGCAAAACTGTACCGGCATGGTTCAATACAAGATCATAAGCTTCAATAGCGGTATGTGTAGTTACAGGGGCAATGGTAAATGGAGAGGTAACTTTTGAAACCGTTGTATCACTCTGACTTCCTCCATTCATGGAAACACCTCTCCAGTTATTCTGGGTGATGGTTGTTGACCCATCTACGAAATTTCCGCTGATGAACAATTTAGGATAAGGTAAAGAAGATGATTTGTAGGGATTCATAACCTGGAAACGTACAGGCACGTTTACCGAATTATTATTTGAAGTGGAAGGACCATATTTATAATAGTTATTTACCAGGTTATAATTACCCCCTTCACCACCGTTGGTGCTATAAAATATCCAGTTAAAAACAACATTGTTACGGAAGTCGGCGTTTTCCTGTCCTGCAGTTGCAGGCGGATAATAACTGCTGCCGGCAAAACGTGGCATTCTTCCTTTTGCATGCGCCAGTAAGTTATGATGAAAAGAAGCCTTTCTTCCACCCCAGATGCCGATATAACTGTGTTCCTGGAAATCAGAACCACCGGCTTCAAAATGATAGGAATAATTCAGCGGCTCGGAAATAATATTCCATTGTAAACTGATGCTGTCGCCACGGTAAATGGTAAGTGCTTCATCCGAACTCCAGCTGATGGAACAATGATCTACAATGATATTTTTGTTACCCAGGTTTTCCAGCGCATCGCCATTGCCGCTCCCATCAACCATTCCAAGGTTCTGGTTCTTATCGCCCATCCGTATGCGGATATATCTTACAATAACATTGTTGCCATTGATCACTACCGGATGGTCGGCAATACAGATCCCATCGCCAGGGGCAGTCTGACCTGCTATAGTTGTATTAGCCTTAATAATTAGCGGTGCGTTTAAATGAATTGTTCCTGAAACCCTGAACACTACAGTTCTGTAAACAGCTGTTTGAGAAAGCGCATATCGTAAACTACCGGGATTATTATCATCATTCAAATTGGTTACTTCAAAAACTCTGGTAGGATTGGCTTGTGTTCCTCTACCACCACTAGCGAATCTTCCTGCTCCTTCCGCACCGGGAAAAGCAGGCATTTGAGAAAGAGCGTGGAAGCTTACTCCAAGTATTATTATTGTGAGGATGTGTTTCAATGTTAGTTCTGTTTTACGATCCTTGCAGCAAGCTCCGGAATGTTTTCTTTTACAGATGCCAGCACCAATTGTGCAATTAGTCGTGCACCTAATTCATTAAAATGCGTATTGTCGGTTTTGCCTTGCGGATAATTGGGATGTTCTCCTGGCTTTAATTGCAGGAAAAGCAATTTTGAGGTTTCAACTCCCATTGACTGGTAAAGTTCAAGGCTCAATGCATCCAGGTCAATAAAGTGAATATCCTCCGAAGCGGCAATTTCTCGCACGACTGCAGAATATTCTGAATGGGTTTCCAATGCTCTTCCATCATCATCAAATCTTCTTCTTGAAACTGGAGTTAACAAAACAGGATGTGCGCCTGCTGCTTTGGTTTCATCAATAAATTTTTTTAGATTTTTTCTGTAATCTACCGGAGATGTATATCGGTCCTTTTTTTCTTTCGATTCATCGTTATGTCCAAACTGTATAAAAACATAATCACCAGTCTGCATACCATCTTTAATGGATTGCCAAAGGTTTTCTGAAATAAAGGTTTTTGTGCTTCTGCCGTTCTTTGCGAGGTTTTTTATAGTTACTGAAGAATCAAACATATGTACAAAGGGCATTCCCCATCCCGTTTCAGGATAAGCTTTTACAGCTTTAATGCTCATAGTAGAATCACCGGCCATCCAGATGGTTACCTGGTCATCTTTCCTGGTGATGAAAGAAATAAACAACAGTCCGGCAAATATTTGAATGAAATACTTCATTTTTTATTAATTGAATCGGATTTGGATTCCAGCATTTTTTCTACAAGTTCGTTCAGGTAAACTTCAACATTTGAATACCTATCATGCAGGGTGAATAATATAGCATCTGAAGGGTTAGATGGATCCAGTTTATTTTTTATTTCCCATTCATCTGGCATTCCATCTTTATCTGAATCTGCAGGAGCATCTAATTGCTGAAGATAAGGCCATGCTGTAACAGTTTTTTCATAGGCCGTTCCAGCAGCAAATCCACCCTGCACATCCACTAATCTTCCTTCTCCATTTATAACATCGTTAATTATTCTTGCATCCATAGTGTCACGCTTATAACTGGCACCTGCAAAACTTAAAACAAGATCATAGGCTTTTTCTGCCGAAAGATTTACGAACGTAGAAGGAAATGGTTCGAAAGCTTTAACCTGAACCAGGTCTTTTTCAGAACCTTTATCAAGAGTTACGCCCTGCCAATTGTCTGAACTTATTTCATTCGAGCCATGCATGTAATTTGCATTTATATGCCATTTACCAAATGGAATGGAAGGTTCTTTTTTAAAAGGGTTGGCTATTTTATTAAGGGCAGATTTTTTTGTTGAGGGTCCCGGTTTATAATAATTTGCTACGATATTATACCTTCCTCCTTCACCTCCATAAACATTATTGGACTCCCAATTATAGATCACGTTATTTTTATAATCTGCAAACTCGGAGGCGGGTGCAGGCAAATTCCTGTTGCCATCAAACCTTGGTGTACGACTTTTACAATGCGCATATAAATTGAAGTAAACAGAGATATTTCTGCCTCCCAAAATCCCACCATAACCATGTTCTTCAAAATCGGTTTTGCCTTTTTCAAAATGATAGGAAAGATTCAGTGGCTCGGCCATAATATTCCATTGAACAGTGGAACTGTCACCGGCATAAATACTCAGCACTTCATCGGTGCTCCAGCTCATACTGCAGTGATCTATTATGATGAGTTTTCTTCTTGAAGAGGTGAGTGCATCATCATGACCTGCACCTGCAACTTTCCCTTCATTCTGGTATCGGTCACCCATTCTAAACCTCAGAAATCTTACAATTACATTATCCCCACTGATAGAAACAGGGTGATCGGCAATACAAATTCCATCGCCTGGTGCCGATTGTCCTGCGATTGTGGTATTTGCTTTTATTGAAATCGGTGATTTAAGATGAATGGTTCCTGAAACTGTAAATACTACAATCTTAGCAGCAGATCCTTTAACTGCCTGCCTGAGGCTTCCCTCGCCATCGTCATTCAGGTTAGATACAATATTAACCTTACCTCCCCGGCCGCCGGTTGCATATTTTCCAAATCCTAATGCTCCAGGGAAAGCAGGTGATTCTTCCGAGAAAGATCGGGAAGTTGCAATTTTCTGTGCAGTACACGATCCCATAGAAATTACTGCAAAAAAAAATTGTAAATAAAAGGTCAGCTTAATTATCATAATGGATCAAGAAAAAAAGGGCAGTTAAAAACTGCCCTGGATAAAAATTATTGAGCCCAGCGCGGATCACCAACGGGACCTCCGGTACTACTTCCAGTTCTTAAAGGAGAACCTGCCGGCAGTGTAAAATCAGTTGTTGAGGCAGTCCACCCCAAATCAATTGTTGTATTGTTTGTTAACTGAACATAGGCAGGAAATGTGATAGGTTCTAAAGGCGTTCCTCCTTCGAATTTAAAATAATTATTATGATAAAATTCAATTGTAGAAGCTGCATTCGCTCTCATAGCACTTGTTCCTACCGACTCACCAGGTTTAGGTGTATTCGCAATGATATTGTCACGGAATAAAGCATTTATATTATTATTATTGGCATCCAGCAGAATATTATTCCTGCCTCCAAAACCAAAACTGTTAATGGTATTATTTGCAACGATAATCTGCGGAACCTGGGGAACAGTTAGGTTGGTTGCCCAGCTTATCATCGCTCTTGCAACATCGTAGAATGTATTATTTGTAAGCTCAAGTTTCTGGAACTCCAGTTTATCGATCATGAAATAATGATACGATCCTGTGCCATTTTTCGATGCAATGGTATTATTAACTTTAATAGTATTGATCTTATGCGCATTGTTACCGCCTCGGTTACCTCTCATAAAACAATTCTTTGTAAAGGTTACAATGCAATTGTCCACAGTAATATTTGTAAAATTGGATGCTTCAGAATCTGATCCAAAACCAACAAGGTTCAGGAAATAATCAGCGCTTGCTGCTGTTCCATCCCATGTGATTCCTTTTACAGTTAATCCAGCACCTGTTCCTTTGATATCTATTTGTTTGAAATTAACGATGGTGTTAGAAGGGTCTCCAGATGTAGATTGAATAACAATTGTTTTTTGAGTCACTACCAGGTTAGTGAAAGCCATAGAGCTGTTGAATGTATTATAAGTTCCAGGATCCAATCCAATTATATCTCCATCAGCCGCATTATTTACAGCTTCTACCAGGTCGTCGCCGGGCTGTAATACAACCGAATAAATGTTGGGTTCAGGAGTAGTGAAATTTATAGTTCCCTTCAGAATTGCATTCCTGTAAATTTCAGCAGTGTAATTGGTAAGCGGAGAAAGTCCGTTGATCTGTTTCTGGTCTGCAGCTACATCGGCTGGAGTTAAAGGAATATTAATGGTTGCTCCGTTTGTTTCTTTCAGCAGGATGTGCGTAAGATTTTCGGCATGTGTCCATTTTAATATAACGCTGGTATCTTTCAGATCAGCTTCCACTATTGGCAGGAAAATTTGTTCGCCTGTAATCCTGAACCTGTTGCTATATACCCATCCTGATTCGGCTGTTGATCCATTTGCATTTGCTTTCACTCTTGCAAAATAATATTCCATCACTTCAAGGTCATCGTCCGTTATGGTAATAAAAGCTGTATCTACAATCTCTTCAAACAATACCGGTGTTGTGAATAAAGAATCCTTTGCCAGTTGAACGGTATAGCTGGGTTCATTTTCCGATGAAAACAACGATGGATTCCACCTTAACATAACATCCGTTTGCCCGGCATTGATTTCAATATCCCCTGGCTTAAACTGTCTGGGCAATTCAAAGTCGGGATTGAATTCAGTTTTCTTGCATGAAAGAACCAACAAAGCAATTGAGGCAAGAAAGAATAGAACTTTATTTTGAATAGTATTCATTGATCTGCATTTAAAAATTTAATAACCATAATCCTGGGTCAGTCTTGGATTTGCATCTCTTGATGCCTGCGGAACTGGCAGCAATTCATTTTTACCCGGTTCAAATGCCTCTGCATAATAGGTAAGAATGGTTGTTCCGATACTGCTTCTCACCCACTCTACCCTGGTATATCCGGGAGGTGCCGTGTTACCAATAAAGTTAGGCTGGTAATAAGAGTTGGCCCAGGTTAAAGTTGGAGAATCGTTCAGGTAAAACATATAATCTGGTAGCTGATCATATGGTGGTTGCCTGGTTGACATTTCATTCAATATAACTTTTGTTTCGGCTAATTTAGAGGCAAGCATATTCCAGCGAATCAGGTCATACTTCCTGATACCTTCACCACCAAATTCCAATGCTCTTTCCTTTACTATAGCCTCAAAGAAACCTGCGTAATCTGTTGGTGTAGTTCCTATTAAACTAACATCACCACCATACGCTCTTTTTCTTACTTCTTCAAAAGCAGTAATTGCCTGGCCGGAAGGGCCATTATTTAACTCATTGTCTGCTTCAGCAAACATTAATAAAACATCTGAATACCTGATCAAAGGCCAGTTTACCCCAAAATATTGAGGACCTGTAGCCACTCCGCCTGGGATCCAGTCTCTTCTGAATTTTCCATCTACCATTTGAACCAGGTTTCTTCCAACCCTTGATGTAACTGTTGTTCCTGTTGCATTTATAAAATAAGGAACGCATGTTACGTCACGGCGTGTGTCGGTTGAATCAAACATGTAAAAATAATTAGGAAGAATTGTAAGTGCGGAGTTTCCATTGTTATTGGAACGGGGACCATTATAATATCCCAGTTTACTATCACCCAACCCACTGTTACCTCCACCCATTGCTATTTCCCAGATAATTTCTCCAAGTGGATCCAGTTGTTTTCCTGCTACATGATTTTTAAACAAATTCTCAAAACTTGAATGCAATTGATGTTGCCCGCTTTGCATAATAGCCAGGCATTCATCTTTTGCAATCTGATAATAAACTTCAGGATTACTGCCACGTTGCATTCCACCTGTTCTTCTTAACGAATATCCAGCACGATGCAAGGCTATTCTTGCTCTTAATGCTCTAACCGCTCCCTGTGTTATCCTTTCATCCCTTGTAACTTCCGATCTCCAGGGTACAAGTGTAGCTGCAAGTTCCAGGTCGTTAAGCAATTGTTCATATATAACATCACGGTCGGTTTTTTCTTTAAAAAGGTCGGTCTCCAATGAACTGGGCTGAAACTGTGCCGGCACATCTCCCCAATTGCGAATCAGTGTAAGGTAGTATTGAGCACGAAGTGTTAGGGCTTCTCCATGCAAACGCTTCAATGCAGCCTGCTCAGAAGGCGAACCGGATGAATATTGCGTCATCCTCGGAATATTGTAAATGCAGATGTTGGAGCGTTCAATGCCTTCATACATCTGGTTAAATGGATTAGCCAGTTGTGTATTAAAAGGTGTTACCCTGTAATGGGCAATATCCCTTCTTTCGTTATCGGGATAAGGAGTTCCACCCTGGCCCATCATAATATCGTCATCAAGTGCGTAATACATGCTGATGCGGATTCCATAGCCGTTATCACCTGTTAAACGGTAATAGGCGCCTATTACAGCTTTTTCAGCATTGATAACACTGTTAAAAACATAATCGGTCCCGAAAGAAGAAACAGGTTCTACCTCCAGGTATTTTTTACAGGATGGTATAACCACCAGGGCAAGCATGAATGCCGCAATAACTACAGGAATTGATTTTTTATGCAATCGTTGATTCATATCTGAATGTTATTAATATTAAAATGACAGGTTTAGTCCAACAACATAAGCGCGGCTTCTTGGATAAGCAGCATAGTCAACACCCGGAGTTTCCGGTGAGCCTCTTCTTGTGCTTACTTCGGGATCGTATCCGCTGTAATTGGTGAATACGGCAAGGTTGCTTGCAGTAACATATATTCTTGCAGATGCAATTCTTGCTTTACGTAAAAGAGCTGATGGTAATGTATAACCCAAAGAAATATTGTTCAGCCTTACAAACGACCCGTCCTCAACTGCCCAGGAATGAAGAAGGAAAGATGTACTTGAAGTACTTGGCATCCATAATTCAGCCCCGCCATTTAATTTGGCAAGTTCAGCGGGATCGGTTACTACTTCACCCATGCTATTTACATTTGTCCACCTGTTATTCATCATAGAAAGTAAATTGGCATTACCCTGGTAACCACTAGTGAATTCCAGTTTGTTGGCATTGTAAACATCATTACCGAACTGGTAATTAAAGAATATGCTCAGGTCGAAATTTTTATACCTGAAGTTTTGTTGTAGTCCACCAAAAACTTTGGGCTGGGCCACACCAATAATGCTTTTATCATCTTCATCAATTTCACCATCATTGTTAATATCCCTGAATTTCACTCTTCCTGGTGCAGGTGCGGCAGAGGTATAGTCCATATTGTTGGCAACACCCGGCTTTAAAGTGTACACACCTGCTGCATAATCAAAATCATTCAGTGTATAGTATCCATCTGTAATAAAGCCCCACATGGAACCGATGTAGTCACCTTCTCTTACGATAAAGTCTGCAGGACTATTAGAAAATCCCCATCCTGAATTCCTGAAATAATAATCCTGGAAATTACCAATGCTTTCAACTTTTACCCTTCCGAAAGAGGCATTGAAATTGGCATCCCAATTAAAATCTTTGGATGAAATAATGCCCGCATTTAACTGGAATTCCAATCCTTTACTTACAGTAGAACCAATGTTTTGCAACTGAGTAGTGTAACCCGATGAAGTTGGAACCGGAACGTTTATCAAAAGGTCTTTTGTATTATTTCTGTATGCATCAATTGATAAATTCAGACGATTTCTAAGCAGGCTGATATCAAGTCCGATGTTTCTCGATACAGTTGTTTCCCATTTCAGGTTTTCATTGGCAAGTGAATTAGGCGCAAAACCAGAAACCAGCTGGTCGTTCAGCCAATATTGGGTAGCAGAATTGAACTGGGTCATATAAAGGAAATCGCCAATCCTGTTATTTCCTGCCTCTCCATAACTAACTCTTAATTTAAGATCGCTGATGGTTCCTTTCAGGCCTTCAAAGAATTTTTCATTGGATAATCTCCATGCTATTGACCCCGAAGGGAAGTATCCCCATTTATTTCCTTCTGCAAATTTGGATGAACCATCTGCTCTTAAAGTGAACTGTGTTAAAAATCTTTGGTCGAAATCGTATTGCAACCTTCCGAATAAAGAAACCAGGCGGTGTTCATTTTCGTAGGACGGTCTTCTTGAATTATCAATATAGGCAGTTCCCAGGTTCATATTTCCCAGAGCTTTTTGCGGAGAAATTCCCAAAGGAAATTCTCTTGCCAGCTGGTTTTGTCCTTTTACTCTAACCTGGAAAATCTCATGACCTACAAGGAAAGTGATTTTATTCTTTCTTGCAAAATCACTGTTCATTCTTGAATTGGTGAAAGTGAAAACATTGGAATTATTTAGTGTATGCCTGCTTAAGGTTCCAATACTTGCCAGCGGCATGCCGGAACCATTCAGCCTTGAATTACCTGTGATGGAATCATCAAAGAAATCCTGCTGCATATTATAGATATCATATCCAATCGTGCTTCTAAAACTCAGCCAGTCGGTAAATTTCAATTCTCCAAAACCACTGAGGTTAATTGTTGTTTGCAGGGTCTTCCTGTATTCCGCATCGTTCAATAAAATTGGATTTACCAGGGCAAGACTGTTGGCATTTGTTTCATCGGCATAATCCTGGTCATAATCAAAAATATTCTGTCCGGGTAAAAGGAAAGGACGGTACTTGATACTGTGACGAAGCCTGTTGGTTGATGAAGAACCCGGGTTTGATGTTCCCGCACCATTCACTTCCGTATTGTTGAAACGTGTATTAAACCCTAAACGTAGTAATTCACTGAAATTATGATTGAATTTAAAGCTTACAAGTTTGCGATCGAAATCAGAAGCGCGTTGAATACCTTCCTGCTTATTATAGGTTAAGCTTAAATTATAATTAGTGCCGCCTGTTCCGCCGGTAAGCGCAACATTGTGCGATTGCCTGATGGCGTTACGTCCGAACATCTGGTCCTGCCAGTCAACAAAAGGAACATGCTGGTAAAGATCAAGGTCTTCAAATCTGCCATAAGTATTCAGGAAGTTATTCATATCGGCATTGTTGCCGCGACTTCTTTCATACTGGTACAGTACAAATTCATATGGATTCATTACATCAAGCCTGTTGGCCAGTTGGTCAACGCCATACAAACCATTGTAGCTGATAACAGGTTTCTGGCCACGTCCACCCTTGGTTGTAATGATCACTACACCATTGGCACCACGCGCACCATAAATAGCAGTGGCAGATGCATCTTTTAATACATCAATAGATTCAATATCCTGCGGAGAAATTACGGAGAGAGCATTTTCAACCTGGATACCGTCGATAATATATAATGGTGAATTATCCTGTGTAATTGATCCGCCACCACGTACCCTCACCATTACTTCGGCATTCGGAGTGCCTTCTGTTCCGGTGATCTGAACACCCGCAAGCCGGCCGGCAAGTGCTTCCGCTGCGGAGTTTATAGGAATGTCTTTCAACTGGCGTGCATTCACGGAAGAAACCGAACCGGTAAGGTCGCGGCGGCGAATGGTCTGGTAACCGATTACTACTTCATCTAATGCATTTTCAAATCCGGAAAGAGTAATGTTTACAGTGGAACGGTTTCCCAATGATACTTCCTGGGTGTTGAAACCCACCGAACTGAAAACAAGAACAACATTATTCCGGTCGGGAACCTGGAAACTGAAATTCCCATCGTTTGATGTGGATGTTCCAATGTTAGTACCTTTTACTGTAACATTCACACCCCCGATACCTTGTCCTGCATCAGAAATAACACGCCCGGAAACCTGGCGCGTCTGGCTCCATGCAAAAATACTGAGTATGCAACCAAGCAAAGTCAGACAAATTTCTCTTTTCATATACAAGCTTGTGGTTTTTGGTTTTGGTTTATTTCAGGAAATTGAAAATCAGCCTTCGCGGGTACAAATGAATGGCTTACGTTAATTTTTCTTTAACAAGTCTAAAAATATATTCCCTGCCTGCCATCATTATGAGATTATTTATTTACGCAAACGTTACCGACAACGTTTGCAATTGTCCCTGAAGAATTAAAAATCAATACTTTTAGGTCAATTAGCTGCCAAATGACGCTTCATGAAGTTTGATAATGTTACAATAAAAGATATCGCCAAAGCACTTAATCTTTCTACTTCCACAGTTTCACGTGCACTCAGAGGAAGTTATGAGATA
Organism: Bacteroidota bacterium; assembly: GCA_023429985.1. Lineage (GTDB taxonomy): Bacteria > Bacteroidota > Bacteroidia > Chitinophagales > Chitinophagaceae > Flavisolibacter. The sequence goes on from JAEZCV010000093.1 coordinate 13,249, forward strand.
AGTGCTGAAACGAAAAAAGCAGTTTTGGAATATGCCGAAAAAATCAATTACCGGCCCAACCCCATTGCACTGAGTTTAAAAGAAAGAAGAACTAGGGCCATTGGTGTTGTGGTGAGTGAAATTGCCAATAATTATTTTTCGCAGGCCATTAATGGCATTGAATCGATCGCTTATAACTGTGGTTACCATGTTATCATTACGCAAAGTCATGAATCACAGGAAAGAGAAAAAGTAAATGTGCAGCACCTTGCTTCGAGAGGTGTTGATGGTTTGTTGATCTCATTGTCGAGCGAAACGGAAGATCTATCTGCAATCAGGGAATTACATGAAAAAGGATTGCCCATTGTTTTCTTTGACCGTATTCCTAATGATATTGAAACGCATAAAGTGATTGCTAACAATTATATGGGTGCGTTTCATGCAACCGAGCACCTGATCTACCAGGGTTATAAAAAAATTGCACACATTACCAGCTCTCCATTTTTATCTATCAGTATTGAAAGGTTGCAGGGTTATAAGGATGCTTTGGAAAAACACAAGATCAGTTTTAATGAAGGCCTTGTAAAATATTGTAATCATGGTGGTATGATCGTAAGTGAAGTGGAAGAACAGATCAACGAATTATTTAAAGGAAAGAATAAACCCGACGCCATCTTCACAGCGGGCGACAGGATCACTACCGTATGTTTCAGCATATTAAAATCGATGAAGCAGAAAAAAGAAGTTGGTTTTACGGGATTCACCAATACCAAGCTTGCCGATCTTTTTTCTCCCAGTCTTACTGTTGTACGCCAACCTGCATTTGACATGGGACAAACAGCCACCGAGTTTTTAATACAGATCATTGAAAGCAAAAGACCCATTACCGATTTTGAAACCCGAACGCTGGAAACGGAATTGATCATCAGGGAATCGTCGATAAGGAAAGGATGATGGGGGGAATGGTGAATGGTATTATTCACCACTCACTATTCACTACTCACCATTCACCACCATACCTCCTCTTCCTCGCACTTAAATATTTCCCCCTTATCACTTCAGCCATGGGTTTATTATACACCTTACTTTCCAGCCAGGAAATGATATCCAGGTAAGCAAAGGCTCTGGTTTCAAAACGGTTCTTCTCCAGCACTTTCACTTTATTATACAGCTTTTCAAATTCGGGTTTTAGTTTTTTGGGTGAAAGGTGAAAAGTATTGCGAATGAAGGCAAACATTTCTTCTTCAATAACGGTAAGGTTTTCCATGCGCGCCATATAACGGTATACGCTTTTGGAAAGATATTCCATGATATCAAAGTTGCCCATTTCATAATGCGCAAGAAGATGTAATAACCTGGCATAACACTGCAGGTCGTTTCTCAGGTCAACTTTCCAGTTAATGATCTTATGCAAATAATCAATGCAGCTTGCATAATCGCCTGCACCAAAATATAAAGATGCGATCTTGTAATAAAACACCAATACCCGATGCCTGTCGATGAATAATTCGTATTCTTTCAGTTTCTCATCAACAAACGGAACAATATTTAAACCTTCTTTAAAACTGCCCCACATAAAATGCTGGTTGATCCTGGCAGTGGTAAGGTAAACAAAGGTTTGTATTTTGTTATTATGAATATCGTTGGCCACCTCCGTCTCTGCAAATTCTTCGAACTTCTTTAAAACAATTTCAAATTGCTGGTAATTACGCAAATCGAAATGGGCATTCAAAAGATTGTGCATGCCTTTTATGTAATGACCTGTTTCAACGCCAATCATTTGAGGTTGTGCATAAAACAGGTCAACCCATTTTTGCGTATAACGATAGTACATTAGAAAATCCTGCCGAATAAAAGCGTACCAGCAAAAGCATTGAAAAAGATAAAGTCTTTCATAAAACCCGGTAAAATGATGTGCACCTTCCGGAAGTGAATCGGCAAAGAATTTTTTTACCGCCGTTTCATCACTTTCATTGCGCGCATGCCCGTTCCTGATATACCAGCTGTACAGTTGGAGAGCAAGATTGGATAAGCTGGTAATCCTTTTTCTTTTTGCACTTACTTCATTGGCCTCGGCCGAAAGTCTTTCTGCCCTGTTCTGCATACTCCGGGTAATATGCAGGGTTTCAATTTTCTTTTCCAGAGAAATGATCTGAATGAGGAAGCTGTCCTGGTTATAAGATAAGGCGGTTTCTTTCAGCCTGTCAAGTATTTTCAGGCTTTGTATATAAAGTCCTTTATTGTAAAGTATCAGTGCATAATCAAGTTGTTCATGCAACTGCATGGTAATGTTCTCTTCTGTTTTCAGCAATCTTAAACTGGCAAGAATCTGGCGGTAGAGGTAAGACCTGGTATTGGCCAGCTGAACTTTCTTTATAGAAGGTATTTTTTTCAGCAGCGCTGCCTCGTCATATTCCTGCATTTTTTCAAGTGCATCGAAAAGTTGGATCAGTTTAAGGTCTTTATTGGGAGAATTCCGCTGGATATAGAGCTTAAAATTGCGTTTTTCGGCCTTTTGAAGCGAACGTATCAAAACAAATAAAGGGTCTGAAGATCTGTTGGGCATCGTAGTTTCTTTCCGGCCAAACCTAATACCAGCAAGGGTTCTATTATTTTAACCCCGGTTTCGGTATAATATAAGTTCCCGATTATTATTGCACACCGAAATTAATACTTCCTAGATTTACTCCATAAAGAGAAATTTAAGGATCTCTATTCATATAGCAAGCAATCGTTAGCGCCCGCTGTTTCTACAGTGGGTTTTTTTTGTCTGGGCAGCCCCCTTCTTAATTCAATTAAAAATCTCATTGAGTATACCTGCCAGCCTTACCCCTCCTTTTTGCAATTGGTTGTTGAGCGTTTCCAAATGCTTAAAGTTGTAGTTGTAACCCAAGGATGGGTTTTCGGTTTTTATTTCATCATGCAGTTCCTGTGCAATGGTGTAGGATTCAAACAACCATGCACTCAGGGGCTGTTGCTGAAGTTTCTTTTTTTTATCGTCAGGCACAAAATTTATGGCTGATGCATATTCGGTATAACTCAGTTGCTGGAATTCTACCAGTTGTTCATCCCATACCCGATGAAGATTGGAAGCGTTCCCAAACCACTTCACGCGGATGGTGTTTCCTCCGGCGGTTCCTTCCGGGCTTACATGCAGTGGTTGATGAATATCTCCTACCAGGTGAATCAGTAATTTCAGGTAAATAGCCTTTGTTTCAAGTGAATGAATGCTTCTTTTTAATTCACCTCTTAGAAAATTGATCTTTGTATAGGCATTAACCGTACTGTCTGTATCCAGCAACTTTACCATTTCCCCATATTCAAGATTTGCTTTAAAGTTTATATAATGCCAGGTATCAAGGAATGTATAGCTGCTATCCGAACGAATAAAATCAGCCCAGGTGCTGGCCATGGCAATTGATTCATTTCCAAGTATGTTTCTCACTTCCTTCAAAGCTTTTTCTGATAAATGCAGGGAAGCAATTTCGCCAATCACCCGGTGACCTGTTTTCCCCCATGCCATAAGTTTTCCGGGTAGCGCAAGTGCAATAATGATTAAAATTCCTGGAATCAGTTTATGCATGCTTCAAAAATACTTCTTTCCATTTTCTGCGGAAATTGTTGTCACTTAACCATTAGAATAAATTTTTATGCAATTCATCCGGTTTTTATTGCAATTCATACATTTGAAGTTTCAACAATGGTCTTGCTGTTTCGGGCTCTGCAGAAAAGGCTTTATTTTGTAATCTGATGGGCAGTAGCCTTCTTATACCAAAATTTAACCGCAAGGACCTGATGGTCATGTCGGGCAGCATGCTGCCGGTAACTATGCTGATCAACTACCTGTTGTTCGGGGAAGACTATGTTACCAGTTTTGGCATTTTCTGGCAGGCTACCCTGGTTACCGGTGCTTTTTTTTGCCTGGGATATGTTTTTTTCGGAATGGTTGCCATTTCGCTGAGAAGCAGGTTTCCCGGGGAAAAGGATGCCCTCAGGCGAATTTCCATAAGCATATTTTTATTTGTTCTAATGTCGGGGGTTTACATTTCCCTTCTTCTGCGTGCCTTCGACATGTTTGGCTTTTTGGGATACCATTTTGATGAAACTGATTTTGCAAAATGTTTTGCAGTGCTGATCGCCGTAAACGTGTTTCTTGCCTTTCTGAATGAAGGAATTTCCAGGTTTTATAATTACAGGATGGCCATTCGTGAAACCGAACAATTGAAGAAAGAATATATGCAAAGCCAGTTGCTTGGCTTAAAAAGTCAATTGAATCCCCACTTTCTTTTTAATGGATTGAATACGCTATCCAGTCTTATTCAGGAAGACGCTGAATTAGCCGAGGAGTTTCTCGATCACATGAGTAAGGTTTACCGCTACCTTTTAAAAAACAACGAAGAGCAACTCGTAAGTCTTGGTACAGAATTAAATTTCATTCAATCTTATTACTACCTTTTAAAATCCCGACATTCCGACGGTTTGTTTTTAGAATTGAATGTGGAAAAGCAAGCAAGGAACCTGATGCTTCCGCCGCTTACACTTCAAATGATTTTTGAAAGTGCTTTAAGCCAGAACAGCGTTTCTAAAGAAACCCCTTTGCTGATCAAAATCTCCTCAGTGAAGAATTGCCTGCTTGTATCCAACACTATTCAGCCAAAGATCAACCAGCCAGAAAACCAGGATGCAGGGCTTGAGAACATTGCCAATAAAATGAAATTACTTGGGCAGAAAGAGGTGGAAATAGAAATTGATCATAGTTGCTGCGAAAGGATCATAAAACTACCATTGATCACCGAAAATGAAATTGCAGCGGCATGAAAAGAATGATCAAACCAAACCGCCTCGAATGGCTTTCTTTCTTTTTCATTATGCCTTTTATCTGCATGGTAGTAAGCAACCTGTTATTTGGTAGCAGGTTATTTACCGATTACAAGGTGTGGGCGTTTTCTTTCCCGGTTTTATATGCAATTGGGCTGGCATCCTGGTATTTGCAGGTTTATATTATGCATTGGCTGCGCGTAAAATTCCCGGAGATAGAGCAAACTTCGGTAAGACTAACCATTTTAGGACTCTCCCATTTCCTGATCATTACCTTTACTTATATCTTCATATTCCTTTTTTATGATGCTATTGAATTTTTGGGTTATGAACTGGATACAGACAAGCTAAAATTTGCCATATTTTTTGGAATAGCACTTACGCTGATCGGCACTACAATGTGGGAATCGGAATACACGCTGGAGCAATTGAAAAAGTCGCTGGTTGAAAAGGAAAGACTGGAACAACTTACCATTCAGCAGGAGTTTGAAACCCTGAAAAGCCAGGTGAACCCGCATTTTCTTTTTAATTGTTTCAATACGCTTTCATCTCTTATTACGGAGGATACAAAACAGGCAGAAATATTTTTAAACGAGCTAAGTAAGGTTTACAGGTATCTTTTAAAAAATAACGAGGATGGATTAAGCACATTGGAAACAGAGCTTAAATTTATACAATCGTACTACCAGCTGCTTAAAACAAGGCATGGAGATGGAGTTGAGCTTCACCTGGAAATAGACAGGAAATATGAACAATATTTGCTTCCTTCATTAAGCCTGCAACTGCTGGTAGAAAATGCGGTAAAACACAATGTTCTGTCTAAATCCCACCCTCTTGTAATTGACATTTTTACCACTTCGGGAAACAAGCTTGTGGTGAGTAATAATTTACAACTCCGTACCATAAAAGGTCCTTCCAACAAGATAGGACTGGAAAACATTCGCGGAAAGTATGAACTACTTGATCACCATGGATTTCATGTACTGGAAGATGCCAACAGTTTCAGTGTTGTATTACCCCTGATATGGAACCGGAATGCTGATCCTATTTTATTACAAACGATTAAAAAAGCAATATGAAAATTCTGATTGTTGAAGACGAAGACCTCGCCGTAAAAAAGTTAAAGAAAACGCTGGCGAGCGTAGACGATTCGGCCGAAGTAGTTGGCGAAACCGAAAGTATTAAATCTACGGTTGCCTGGCTTGAATCAAATGCCGCCCCCGATCTTATTCTAATGGATATTGAACTTGCCGATGGGCAAAGCTTCGAGATCTTCAACCACACAGAAGTAAAAAGCCCGGTAATTTTTATTACCTCATATGATGAATATGCACTGAAGGCTTTCAAGGTAAATTCGGTTGATTACCTTTTGAAACCTGTACAAAAAGAAGATCTCCAGGCGGCGCTTGACAAGTACCGTGAAATGAAAAAATTATATGCACCTGAAAAAGATGCATCAGCTATAAGTCTTGATGTTCTGGTGAAAGAACTGCAACAAAAGCTGGGGTCAAAAGAATACAGGAAACGCTTTCTTGTAAAACATGGTCAAAAACTTGTTTCGGTTGAAGTAGATGATATTGCATATTTCTTCAGCGATGGCCGTTTGAATTTTTTCAAAACGTTTGACAATAAAAAATATGTGGTTGATTACACCATGGATGAACTTAATTCCATGCTAAACCCTGAAAGGTACTTCCGTATCAGTCGCTCCTTTTATATTTCTGTTGACAGTGTAGCACAAATTCATGATTATTTTGGAAACAGGTTAATGTTACAGCTTAAACCGGAAACAGAAAAAGAAGCTATTGTCAGTCGTGAAAAAGTAAGTGAATTTAAAACCTGGCTGGGTAAATAATTATTTCTGTCGCAGGTTTACCAGTAATATTACGGAGAAACTCTGGCTGTCCGCAATCACATCTACCGATGCGGGCAGTTCAGGGTGTTTTCTTTTTAATAGTTTATGAAAACGGTTCTTGAATTCTTCGTTAGCCCCTTTACATTCTGAAAGTATTTCTAAAAGTAATTTTGATTTTACCAGGTTAATATTCACGAACACCTGTGCACAATCACTGTTTTTAATAATGAAGGTGAGAACATCCTTGTACAAGGCCAGGATCTCATGCCTCAATTTCATATCGAGTTCGAGCGATTGCACTTTGTGATCTACTATCAGGTCGATATCTACGGCATTAACCGCCTTCATATTTTCGGTAAACTCTTTAAACCTAAGCAGCATTTTTTTCATGCTATCGTTCTTTGGATCTATGCTCCAAAGCATATCATCCATAGCTTCAATCATGTATTTGCTTTTGGTACTGATCTGGTCAATAAAAGCTTTTGACTGTTCAACATTTTTATCGGCCTTTATCTTGGCAATCTCACTTAGTACATTGATATTATTTAGTGTTTCGTTTACCTCAAGGTGAAGGTTACTGGCAATATCTCTTCGCATCTGCTGAATGGATCTTCTCTTGTTTAATCTTTCCCTGTCAATAAGGTAAAGTACCGTTATTATCAGTAAGATCATTAATCCATAAAACCACCAGGTATTCCAGAATGGCGGACGAACAATTATTTTGATGGAAGTGATCTCATTACTGCTGATACCATCAGGGTTTTCTGTTTTTACTTTAAATGTATACCGGCCGGGAGCAAGAAAGTTATAGATTGCTTCGTAGGGATAGTCAGTCCTTATCCATTCCCGGTCGGCACCTTCAAGCATATAATAATAATGCAGTTTTCTTTGTTGCAGGTAACTGAGGCTGCTAAAATTAATTCCAATGGAAGTGTTATTATAATTCAACACCACACTACCTCTTTTAAGAAGGGAATCAATAGAGTATGTTTTATCTGCAATTCTGAAAGAAGTGAGAAATGCTTTTGGAGGCATGTTTTGCTGTCCAAACCTGTTTGGATCAAAAACAAGAAAATTATGATCGGTGAATAAAATGATCCTTCCATCATCAAGTTCCTTAACTCCCGAAGCTGCAAATTTATCATAGGCAATTCCATCTCTCCTGTCGTAATAGGATATCAGCTTTTTTTCAAGATTCAGCCTGCAAATTCCATTGGTCATTCCTATCCAAAGGATATTTGTTTCATCTCTTTCAATAGATTCGGCTGTATTGGAAGGCAGGCCTTCTTCAGTGGAAATAAAACTGATTTTGTTGGTTTTTGTATTAATGATATTGAGGCAGCCGGCTGCAACAATCAACGTGCTGTCGTTGTAATAGGTCATGTCGGAAGGACTGTCCATAAACAGCCGTTCTCCCGGCGGACCGTCGGATGTAAAAACCCTGATAATTTTATTGGTGCGGGCATCCAGTTTAACAATGCCATGGCCCAATGAACTTGCCCACACATATCCCTGGTAGTCGTAATGAATTTTTAATACCATTCCAACCTGGGTAACCAGTTCATAACCTTTTGAAGGATCATTTCCCGATTTGATATAATCCCATTTAATGATCTTACCACTTTGCGTACCGAACCAGAGATTTCCGGAAGTATCCTCATCAACCTGCCTGATAGTTGAACCATTAAAAATTTCGGGCATCAGGTCTATGGTTGTATTTTTTTTAGCATCGTAAACAGCAATCCGACCTCCCTGCATGGTGATCCAGAGCTGTTTTGTTTTTGGATGAACAGCCATATCCCAGATGGAATAACCTTCTCCCTTTTTTCCAATTGAAGAAGGAAGAGGAATTGGATGAAATTTCTGGTCGAAAGCATAAAGTCCATTACCCCAGCAACCAATAAAAATTCTTCCGTCTTCCAGTTCAGCAGCCGCCTGTACAGGGCTTTCCTGGTGAGGCTTTCCATCGGCCCGTATCAGGTTATAACTTGAGAAAATCTGGGCATCTGGATTGAACATAAACAATCCATTATCACTGGCAATCCACACATTTCCTTCCCTATCCTCCATTGCTTTAAATGGATAATCAAAATCTATATTGCTATCATCAAAAGTTTCCGAAATGAAATTAAAAGAATTTAACCCCTCTTTCCACTCTGCAAAAAATGGAAGCCCGTATATCCAAAGTCTTCCGTTGCGTTGCTGAAAAATGCCGAATATTTCATGGTATTTAAGTCGTCCTGCCAGGGAGATCCTTTCCGGAACGTTACTGGCCCTGTTATACCGGCACAATGTGGGCGAACCTTGTCCGCTTACCCAAAAATGAAAGATCACATTTCCTTTGATATCGACGAATGGATCTTTCAAACTTTTTTCATTTCCAAAAGCCGCGATAACAGGATCACCTGCAGGGTTGTTCGTACGATAATTCAATTGCTTTAGCTTAGGATCAAATTGAACAAGACCGGAATCGGAAGTGATCCAGTACTTATTCAGTCCGCGATCCCAGGCAATGCCTGTTATTTTCCATTTTGCAGGCATTGGAAAGAGGCTCGTTGATTTAATAAATTCATTCTTAGCTTCATTGTAAATAAAAACGCCATAATCAGGCTTTAGCAAAATCAGTTCTCCTGAAGGCAGTTCCATCAGCTGCTGGGGAAGGTAAATTTTACTTACATCGCGCGGCAGCTTTGCTTCATTAAATCGAAATTTACGTGTATCAAAAATTCCAATTTTATTATTGATACCAATGATCCAGAGATTTTTCTTTTTATCGAGGTAAAAACTGGTAATGTGGTTGGATGGAATGGAAAAAGGTTCACCTGCTTTTGCTTTAAAACTTATAAAGCTATTGCCATCGTATCGCTGAAGGCCATTTATAGTTGCCAGCCATATATAACCATCTTTATCCTGAATTACCGAACTAACCGTATTGGAGCTTAGGCCATTACTTACTGTATATTGCCTGAATGAATATTGCCTTGCCTGCTGAGCGTGCATTTGCAGAAAAAGGAAAAGAAAGCTAAATAGACAAGCAGCAGTCCGAATCAAGGTTGATGGTTGAAATGCAAAATTACTAAACTGAACCGGGAATTGAAATCGGTTCATCCACCATATCTGCCATTCCATCCAAATTTTAATGCTGCTCATTTCCTTATGGCGCAATTCAATACCCGATGCGCCTTTTCAACTCAAGCAGAATTTCATTCATTTCATCATAATGGCACTTTCCGGGTTTCGGTATTGGGCACAATTTTGAAAAAAATAATCAACGCAAATGGAAAGGGTAAACATTTTTAACCAGGTACATAAGGGTTTACGGGCAGCCCTGTACCATACAGCAACCATGTTACAACAGGTTGATTTTACATCAAAAGCGGGTGCAGAGGAAGCATTTGAACTGCTAAAAGAAGTAGTTATGCTCTTTGATGAACATGCACGCAAGGAGGATAAATATATACTTCCTGCAATTGAGCAATTTGAACCTTCGCTGAGCGATTGCTTTAAGGAGGAACATGTTGAAGATAAGGCACTATCTGCCGCGCTTTTGGAGGCAATAGAGAATTTTGAAAAGCTTGATTCCCGGGAAGAAAAAACAGCTGCCGGCATTGCTCTCAATCATGATTTTTCAGCATTTATGATATTCAACCTGAAACATATGCAAAAGGAGGAAGACGTGCTGAATAAATTATTATGGAGGTATTATAACGATGCCGATATCCTTGCCATTCATGATACCATTGTTCAGTCAATCACACCATGGCATTTTGATTTTTACAGCAAGTGGATGCTGCGAGGTTTAAACAACGATGAAATTATTTACTGGTTAAAAGCTGTAGATAGCAATGCCCCTCCTGTAGTTTTTCAAACCCTGTTTGCCAAAGCCAAAAATGAAGTTTCAAAAGAAAGGTTCCATTCCATTTCAGCATCTTTTTCAAACATAACCAGCATTAATTAACATAAAATGAAAAAAATAACCATCATTACATCATGTATTGCAATAACCGTATTTGCGGCAGTGATAGCATGTAACAGCACCGATTCCAGTTCCAAAAACCAGGAAGGAATGGTTGCCGAGATCTCCAAAGATTCATTAATCCGCCGAGGCGAATACCTTGTGAGTATTATGGGCTGCCACGATTGCCATTCGCCCAAGATATTTTCTCCCCAGGGCGTTAGTATTGACACTGTGAACATGCTGGGAGGACATCCTTCAAACATGCCTTTGCCGCCGGTTGACGAATCTAACGGAAAGGCATGGGTGTTATTTAATCATCACGCAACAGCTGTTGTAGGACCATGGGGCACTACCTATGCCGCAAACATCACCTCGGATGAAACCGGAATTGCCAACTGGACGGAAGCGCAATTCTTTAAAGCTATCCGGGAAGGCAAGTATAAAGGAATGGATAATACGCGCCCGCTATTACCACCTATGCCCTGGTATATGATTGCAAAAGCAACTGATGAAGATTTGAAAGCCGTTTTTGCCTACCTGAAATCAACACCTCCTGTAAAAAATGTCGTGCCTCCACCAGTTCCTCCGGTGCAGGTGGCCATGAAAAATTGAATTACATCTATTTCATAAAGCAAAAGCCTTCCCTTTGGGGAAGGTTTTTTTATTTATGGTATTGAAATGGAAATGTTGGAGGTTGAATAAGTAAATGATTGTTATTGAAAAAAAACCCTCCGCAAGGAGGGTTGATATGAGTTAAAGATCAAAAAAGAATAATGTTGGGAACTAACCGGAATTCCGGAACATTTTCGGGAATATCCTGCTGAACGATTTCTTTCTTAGAAATAATTTCAGAAGATACTGAAACCGCATTTGTTTTTCCGGCATTCAGACAAATGCCGCTTAATAAAATTGAAAACAGGAACAGGAATACAAAAATTTTCTTCATACCATTTAACAGGTGAATAATAGGCAAACATAATCAGGGAAAAATTTATAGTTGAGTGGCGATGTATGAATTGCGATTTTCCCTGTATGAATTGAAAGGTGAAAAATGTATCACACTTCATTTTATATTAATGCAGGTTCATGCCAATATTCATTGTCATGCCCTGTAGTTGTTGATAGTTTAGCATGAAACAAACAACAACTATGAAACAATTTTCAAAACTGCAGCCCGGCACCCGTGTTTTAATGGCCAACTTTCCGGCCGACGGTCATTTCAATCCACTCACCGGCATTGCTCAATTCCTGAAAGAAAAAGGATGTGATGTTCGCTGGTACACTTCGGTAAAATACCAGGAAAAAATTAATAAAATGGATATTGAATTCTATCCATTGAAAAAAGCACTTGACTTTGGAGCCGATCCGGATATTGATAAAGTGTTTGAAGAAAGAAAAAATCACAAAGGGCAGATTGCCAAACTAAAATTCGACATCATTCATGCCTTTGTTTTACGCGGACCAGAATATTACGAAGACATACAGGAGATATACCATGATTTTGCTTTTGATATAATGATCGCCGATATTGCATTTACAGGAATTGCTTTTGTAAAGGACCTGATGAAAATACCGGTGATTGGGGTAAGTGTATTTCCATTGAGCGAAACTTCAAAGGACCTGCCACCTACAGGGCTGGCCATGACCCCATCCTATAACATTTTTGGGCGCATCAAACAGGCTTTTTTAAGAACTGTATCGGATAAAATATTGTTTGCAGAACCCAACAGGGTTATGAGAAGGGTTTTTAAAGAACATGGAATTGCCTGTGAAAACATGAATCTTTTTGATGCAAATATTCAAAAATCATCTGTGGTTTTACAAAGCGGAACACCTGGATTTGAATATAAAAGATCGGACATGAGTAAACATATTCATTTTGCCGGCCCTTTGTTACCAAAACTCAAAAAGAATGAAGGTGAAAAATGGTATCATCCAAAACTTGCGGTTTATAATAAAATTGTACTAATAACCCAGGGTACAGTTGAACGCGACATAGATAAATTGCTGGTACCAACGCTGAATGCTTTTAGAGATTCAGATATCATGGTAATAGCCACCACGGGAGGTTCAGGAACGGAGACACTCCGCCGGCAATTTCCTCATCCCAATTTCATTATTGAGGATTTTATTCCATTTGATGAGGTGATGCCCTATGCCCATGTATATATTTCCAATGGTGGATATGGTGGTGTTTTATTATCTGTTATGAACCAGCTTCCCATGGTGGTTGCCGGCGTACATGAGGGCAAGAACGAGATCAATGCAAGAATCGGATATTTTAACCTGGGTATCAATTTAAAAACCGAAACACCTACGCCCCAATCCATCAAGCAGGCTGTGGATAAGGTTTTGAACGACAATACCTTCCGACAGAATGTAATAAAGCTTGCCACAGAATTCAAAACATACAATCCCCATGAAATTGTAGAAAAGCATATATCGGAATTACTGAAGCCAAGGATCCGGAAACTCGCACAGCGCTCCCTTGAAGAATCAATCTATTAGACCAGCATTTTTCCGGTGTATTTATAATAATTATCCAAAAAGAAGGTATTTAATATTTTAGGTACACTTTTAGAATGAAAGGTTCAAACAATCGTAACTATGATGTTCTCAACAGTGCTGTTTGTAAATGGTAATCCTGTGGGATATAAAATTTCCACCATGGATGCTAACCATGTAGTGTTGAACCCTGCCGAAAACCCTGAAAGGGTTTTTCAGCCCCCGGTTCTTGAAGCAAGAAATAACAGCGGACGCTGGCTGGTAGAAGGTACGGATAACCAGGACCTGATTGACCAGGTGGTAGAAGATATGGATGTCCGTTTCCACCTGCCTACGCATTCTTATACAGCTGCACCCTGATTTTTGTTACCTGAAAGGGATCGTGCTTATCTTTAAACCATGAAGATCCTATTATGGTCGATTGGAAAAAACCACGAACCTTATGTGGAAAAGGGTATAGCGGAATTCACAAAAAGAATTTCCAGGTATTATCCTGTTGAGTGGAAGATTTTTGCGCCTCCCAAAAATGCAGGAACCCTTTCGGAACAGGATCTGAAAAAAAAAGAAGCTGCACTAATCCTGAATGCGCTTCAACCGGATGATTACCTGGTTGCCCTTGACGAAAATGGAAAAAGTTTTAACTCAGAAGGACTTGCTGGTTTTATACAGGCGAAGGCAAACGAATCAAAAAAAAACCTTGTTTTTTTAATTGGCGGCGCTTATGGCCTGGATGAAGAGGTATTAAAAAGAGCGGGGCAGCAATGGTCATTATCGCAACTCACCTTTCCTCACCAATTGGTTAGATTGATACTTTGCGAACAGTTATACCGCGCCTGCAGTATATTGCGCAATGAAAAATATCATCATAGCTGATATGATGGTTAAAATTTTTGCTTGTGACATTGACCATTACATTAGCTATAGTTATCGTTACCGTTCTTCTTTCAATTCGCGGCTTCAGCCAGCAGCAGGTGATCGACGACCTGATTTTTTACCCACCCGCAATAGATAAACGCAACCAGTATTACAGGTTCATTTCACATGGATTTATTCATGCCGATTTTATTCACCTGGCTTTTAACATGTTTGCTTTTTATTCTTTTGGTCGTGCAGTGGAAGAAATATTTTCGCTTGAATGTTTATTTGGCGGCATGGGAAAATTTTTCTTCCTGATACTATATTTTTCCAGTCTTGTAATGGCAAGTCTCCCCGATTTTTTTAAGTTCAAAGAAAGTTATCATTTCAGGAGCCTCGGTGCTTCAGGCGCTGTATCTGCCGTTGTATTTGCCAGCATCGTATTATTACCCCAAATTCCAATACGAATATTTTTTATACCCATTGATATTCCCGGTTATATTTTCGGACTGATCTACCTGGCTCTTTCAGCTTATTTAGATAAAAAGGGAGGAGGAAATGTAAATCATGGTGCGCACTTTTGGGGCGCCGCTTATGGTGTTGCTTTTACTATAGTTTTCTGCATGGCATTTGCCAACCTCGATGTATTTGAAAATTTTGTGAGGCAGTTTAAATCAATGGGAACCATTCTTCCTTTCGAATGTGAATTTGAATAGTTTTTTTGTAGCATCGTTGATCTTTACCCGGTCATCAATTCGGTGACCCACAATCCAGATGATCTTTTTATCTGACTCCAACACCCAGGTGTTTTCTTTTTGATTCTTTGGAATACGGGAATCAACCAGGAAGCGTGCGATCTTTTTCTTTTTGCGCATGCCCAAAGGATAAAAATAATCACCCTGCTTCCATTTGCGCAGCACCAAAGGAAATGAAATATGACGTGCATCAATCAGCGCAACGTCAGGCGAAGGATCCATACGCAAATCGGCAATATCTAATTTTGCAATTGAAATTTTACCCGCAGCATAATGAAGCTGGTTACCTGTTTCATCAATAACATGAATGGTCGCACCTTCTTTTTTGGGTGCAATAATCAGCCATTTATTGTGCCTGATCACCTGGAATTTTTGATTCTCGATAAATTTTCCCGAAACGGATTCTGTAAGCTTCCAGATTTCATCTTCCTGTTTTTCAGTGAAACCGTATTCTTTAATGATTTCAAACAATAAAGATGTTTGTTTATACTGCAACAGTTTTAATACGGGAATCCGGACCTCTTCATTTTGACAGGTGATGATCTTATTCTTTAACTTATGAATGGCATCATCATAAATTTTATAAATGCCTTTAAACCGTTTGATATTTTCCAAAAGATTTTCATCTGCCTTCGCATAGGAAGTTTTTACCAAAGGCAGCACTTCAAGCCTGAAAAAATTGCGGGTATATTTTTGAGAAGCGTTGGAGGAATCTTCAACCCATGTTAACTGGTTTATTAAAGCAAAATCTTCAATTTCAGATCTTCTGAACTGGAGCAAAGGCCTAAGCAACTTCTTCTCTTTAACAAATTCAGGAATGCCGGTTAATCCTTTAATTCCGGTGCCGCGAAAAAAATGCATAGCAACCGTTTCAATATTATCATCGGCGTGATGAGCCAGCAAACAATAGTTGAAGTGGTGATCGCTGATTATTTCTTCAAAATACCGGTAGCGTAATTTTCGTGCAGCTTCCTGGATAGAAATTCTTTCTTCCTTTGCAAAAATTCCTGTTTCAAATTTTTCTACAAATAATTTTACGCCCCATTCTTTTGCCAGGCTTCTAACAAAATTCTCGTCCCGCAAACTTTCTTCTTCTCTCAAATTAAAATTGCAATGAACAAGAGCAAAATCAAATCCCGAACTTTTACAAAGCCGGGCCAATACCACCG
>JAEZCV010000097.1 GCA_023429985.1 Bacteroidota bacterium
GTATAATAGGCCTGGTCCTGGTCGCGCGGAATAGGATAGTATAATTTTCCTTTGCCAGTATCCAGCCTGCCCCATCTCCACTGGTCTTCATGCCTGTCGAAATCCATATAAAAATTATCAAGGATCCTGGCTTTTAAAACTTCCACCTGAAGTATATGGTCGTCGTTATCTTTAGCAAGTTTCAAAACAACTTCTTCGGTATTATCTGTTTTGTCCACGCCCTGAGGCTCTCTTTCTTCCAGTGTAACCAGTGTATTGGCAAATGTTGACCTGAATCTTCCCAGCCGGGGATCATCGGGAATATAAACCAGCTGTCGCCTTAGGTAGGGAATTTTTGCTGCTTTGGCCATTGTGCCAACCGTTAATGAGGCAAAAGGATAAGATGCTGAAATTCCATCTTCCACTATATCAATTGCAAACTGGCTTCTGAGGTCGGCAGGTATGGCAGCTTCCGGGAATTTCCTTACCGATCGCAATACCCATTCTTTTCCGGTTGAGTCAACCACTCTTAATGAACGGGTTTGTTTTCCTCCTCCCTGTTTTTCAGGAACTAGCCCACCATATTGTTTTCCAAGATCCAGAACAGGAACTTTTATCGGAGTTGTCCACTCCTCCCTGTAATTTTTTCCCATAAACAATTTTTTCAGCCAGCCTGCTTTAAGATCAGGGTTTGCTGCAATCAATATGGAGTCTGGAAAATTGGGAATGGTATCGTTCGAGATTATATCGGGAGCAATGGCAATGGAATCCAGCTGGTGAACAAAAATGGGTTCGGATAAATTATCGCTGGACTGGTTGTAAAATCTTGTTTCGGCATAACCACTCTTCCTCACCTCTATCATTGCAAAACCCTGTGAGCTGACATCTGAAAACAGGAGATCACCTTTTCTGCCTCCCTCCTTAACACGGCTTAAATTTATTGCGGAGCCGCTTACGATAAACGGAAGTTCATCTCGCATGATCATTTGCAGGCTGTGTTCATGTCCGCCAGCATGAACAGCACTGGGATGTTCTTTCATTGCATCCTCAATTATTTGCACCATATTCTTGTACAAAGGGTGCGGTATATCCTGAAGGTTTCCAAACACACCCCGCGCAATAGGATAAATACTTCCAATTACAGGCAGGGGAATCCACAGCTTGGGATTTACAGCAGTAAAAGGAAATAAATGCTCCTTCCAGGTGTAATTACTTCCATGCGGCCCATAACTATACATGGGATGGTGTGAAGCCAGTATCACCAGCTGATTGGGATGCATGGCCATGATCTCGCGCAGCTCTGTAGCAAATTCATCAATTGTTTTTGCGGGGCAGGAAGAAGTTGGACCCGGTTTATCATGAACATATAAAAACCATTGGCTGTCGATAAACACAGTAACCACTTTTTCATTTAGTTCTACGGCAATGGGTCCGGGACAACCTCCAGTAGGCAATGCGGTAATATTGGTATCGCCCCGGCTGTTAATATAATTTACCTGGTTTAATACCTGCTGCCAGCCTCCCATTTTACCACCTTTCCAGTCGTGGTTACCCATTACAAAATAGGACCGGGATTTCTTTCCCTTCACCAGGTCGAGTTGGTAGTCCAGTATTTTTTTGTATTCCTCGTAATTAGGTTCCCCTTCCATGGGCAAACCTGCGGGGTAAACATTATCACCTAAAAACACAAATGTGTTTCGTTCATCGTCGAGGTCAACATTCTTTCGCAGCCAGTCGATCACGGGTTGTTTATTTCCCAGCATTTCGCCGGCATCGCCCACCAGGAAAACTCTTTGGCTAATTGTATCAACCTGTGCAGTTGAAGACAGGTTATAAAAAAGGAATAAGAACAATAATGTGAATCTCATGGTCATTAATTTTTTTTGCTGTTTAACCGGTAAGGGAAAAAAAGCAGGGTGGCTTTTCCTAGTTTAGCTTCGTTTGATATAAACATATTTCCACTAGGTGCAAAAGCAATGCCCTCGGCTTGTGGATACATATCAGGATTTAATTTATAAGCTTCCAGCACTTTTCCTTTTTGATCGCAAACGATCAGCAGGTTGCCTGCCGATGAAAGCACGTAAAGTTTATTATCAAGCGGATGAACAGCTGCGGCAGAGGGAGCTACCTTTGCATCCATATCTTTCAATGTATCCTGAACGGCTTTATGCGAAATGGTAAACAGGGGAATGCTGTCAAACTGCTTATTGCCCAGGTCAAACCTGTAAGCGGTGCTGATACCCTTTCCAACTTCATGGGCACATGATTTGCAAATCATTATAAGTGAATTTATTCCGGGATCGTGGTACAAGGTTTCGAAATCATTAGGACCAGTTAGCAGGGGAACCTCGTAGTTCTTCACCTGGCTGCTGTCCTCAGCTCCGGGAGGAACTTCTTTAATAACACCCCTGCTCAATAAGATATAATACATGCCGTTCACCAGTACAACATCTTCCAGGTCGCTCCCCGGGGCAACCACTTTTCCTGTTTTATCGGTCAGTTTTCTTGCACTTGCCTTTATATTGATGATTTTTTCCTGGTTATCGGAAATAGCTACCAGGCTGCTGTCATCCTCAACATATGACATCCCCGAAATTTCGTTGAGAACTTTTCCCATTTCCATCGAAACGGGGTTATTTAAATCGTATCCGGCGGGGGAATTTCCTGAATTTTCCTGGCATCCCCATAGTAACGGAACCGCACAAACGAAGAAGAGGACCAAAGCCGGGCATCTGGTTTGAATAAACTGTGGCATCATTTAATACCTTTAATACAAACAATGCACCAACCCATGAATGAATCTTTCGAACAAATATTATCTGCCGCCCGAAATCATGTAACGGAAATATTTAATTCGCAGCAGGATTCAAAATTTGTTTTCCATACGCTGGAACATACCGAAGAAGTGGCGGAAGGCTGCAGTTTGATGGCTGATTATCACAAGCTTAATGAGGAAGACAGGTTTGTATTAATGGTTTCTGCCTGGTTTCACGATACCGGCTATACAGCCGGACAGGCCGAAGGCCATGAAGATGTTAGTGTGCAGATGCTTAATGATTTTTTAAGTACACACCCGGTAGATGAACCCATAATGCAAAGGATGACTTCTGCCATCCAGGCCACAAAAATGCCTCAATCACCTATAAGTATAGTAGAAAAGATATTATGCGATGCGGATCTTCGACACCTGGCTACCCCCGACTTTCAAGCTAAGAACCAGTTGCTCAAACAGGAAAGAGAAAACCTGCTGGGTGAAAAGATCTCCAAAAAAGAATGGAGAAAAAATAACATCCAGTTTTTGTCGGGTCACAAATATTTCACCGAATACGGACAACAATATCTTGAACCCAGGAAATTGGAAAATCTCGCCGATATATCGAAAAAAAAGGACAAAAAAGAACCTGTAAAAGAAGAAAAGCAGGATGCATTCCCCTACTCTTTCGAAAAAAGTTTGAAAGATGCAAAAATAAAAGATGCAAAGAATGCAGAAAGAGGCGTTCAAACAATGTTTCGCACCACCTCCAGGAATCACCTCGAACTGAGCTCCATGGCCGACAGCAAATCGCATATCCTGATTTCCGTTAGTTCGATCATAATTACGGTAACACTTTCTTTTTTTGTATCGCGACTAGCCTATTATCCTCAATACATTATTCCAACTAGTATATTAATTGTTACCTGTTTGCTTTCTGTAACTTTTGCCATTCTTTCAACCAGGCCGTCGGTATCGAAAGGAAAATTTACCGAAGAAGATATCAGGAATAAAAAAACCAACCTCCTCTTCTTTGGAAATTTTCACCAGATGGAACTTGGCGATTACCAGTGGGGGATGAACCAGATGATCAAGGATAAAGAATACCTGTATAATACCATGACCATGGATATATATTTTCTTGGAGTAGTGCTGGCAAGAAAATATAAATTCCTAAGGATTGCCTATACCATATTTATGTGGGGACTTATCATTTCTGTTCTGGCATTCGGCTTCTCCGCTATAAGAACAGAAGCAATTGAAACCACACCCCCTGGAACGGTGATAGATTATTAGTGGTGAGTAGTGAGTAGTGAGTGGTGAATAGTGAGTAGTGAGTCTCTGTTGTCCGGTTATTTATTTTATAATCAATTTGGCACGGCCAATCACAGTGACCACATGCCTGGAGGAGCAGGGCACAGATTATAGACAGGAATGAAGTAACATCTCTGCATACCACAATTGTTGTAGTATGCATACCTTCTTCTTCTGTTCAAAGTGAATCTTTTTTTTATTAACTCGTCTCACCCTGTCTCTTTATACACATCTCCGAGCCCACGAGACGCTCATGAATAT
>JAEZCV010000151.1 GCA_023429985.1 Bacteroidota bacterium
CCATAAAATAAGTCCTTCAATAAAGATGCTCCAATATTATCAATTGGAAAAAACCACACTGGAATTTCATGAATTAATCAAAGAAAACAAACACCCTGAAGATCTTGAAAAAAAAGCCGAAGAGTTGATCGAAATTATCAATAAGATAGAAATGCTTTTGGTGGAAAAAGCAAAGGAATTGAACAGCAAATTGATTAACTAAAACAGCCAATCCGTTTCAATATTAAAACATCTTATATTTTTAGCGTTTCGGCAACAAAACAGGTGATCATCTAGTATGCTATTAGAGAACGAACTTTTTCATTATGATATCTCTCAAAAGTAATACCACCGCAAATCAAAGTCATTTTATATAGCCATGCATTCAAAAAATCTTATTACAGCAGGATTAAAATTAAAAGAAGCAACAAAAGCATTAATAATGTTGCATGGCAGGGGTAATCCTGCAGAAGATATTCTTTCTATAGCTGCATATTTACACGTTAAGGAATTTGCTCTGATTGCTCCCCAAGCCTCTGAAAACTCCTGGTATCCTTATTCCTTTCTGGTTAATCCTTCTGAAAATGAACCTTGGTTGACTTCTGCACTTGGATTATTAAAAAATATTGTAACTGATGTGACAAAAGCGGGAATTGCTCCAAAGGATATTTATTTTATTGGGTTTTCTCAAGGAGCATGTCTGGCACTGGAATATGCCACCCGAAATGCTCAAAGATTTGGCGGTATTGCCGCTTTATCCGGTGGGCTTATAGGTGATAAAATCTATACCGAAAACTATAAAGGTGATTTCAAAAAAACACCTGTGTTCATTGGATCCAGCAATCCGGACCCTCATATCCCTGTAGAAAGAGTCACCGCATCGGCTGAACAATTAAAAAAGCTCAATGCCAGTATGAATCTTAAGATATATCCGGGGCTAGGTCATACAATTTGCCAGGACGAATTGGATCAGATTAATAAACTGATTTTTGGAAAAAAATAGCAGCTCCCTATTTTTATGCAAGCTGTCTTTATCGCAGTATATCATCCTGCTCACCGTCAGAAGTCTCAAGTCAGCCAGGAGCTAAGTTTTATGTTTCTCCAAGAGATCCTTGATTGAATAAAATAATTCGTTTTTGGAATTATTTATTAATTATTATTGTTGGCTATAGGCTATTAGAAGGCCATTATGAAGTATGTAAAACTTGACATTTCATTTTTTAATATGAATTGGCAGTATTTTTGTTTTCCCGTTACTATACACATTTTACTTAGGGATATGAAAAAGTCAATATTGTTACTCGCATTGTTAGCCATCGTTACAATGGCTTATCCACAAACCAGGAGAACTAGCAGCAATAATACATCTGAACCGGCAAATAATCGGTCATCGACTTCCAGGAGTTCTGAATCAAATCGTACTGTTGCGCCCAGGAGTACAGAAAAACAACCTGCTAATGCCCGGACATCAAGTAGTGGTAAACAAGAGGAAATCCGACGTGCACCTGCACCAAACCATTCGACCAAGCCGGCATCCAATGCCCGGATAAATGAAGTGAACAATAGAGAAAAGGCCAATTCTCAGGTAAATACACCTGCACGAACAGCTACTCCCGCTTCAAATGCAAGAGTAAATCAGAATACCACAGAGCGTAACACCCGGGTAGAAAGTACAACTCCATCCAGAACACGCAGTGAAAATGTTAATCAACCTACACAACGTGCCCGTACTGGCAACGGTTCCCTTACACCTTCATCTTCAAGCAACTCACGCCGTTCTACTAATGTCAGTACAGGCACAAATGCCCGGACTAGAACTTCTACTTCTCCAGCCAGGGTAACTAGCGAACAAAACACCCGAAGCAGATCGGCCGCTCGCGTTACGAACAGTAATAACGATAGAAGCGTTTCCAGGGAATCCAGCACCAAAACCGTATTTGTAAAAAGTCCGGTGGTTGTACGTGAAACCAGAGTAGTACACCATAATCATTATATATACAGACCGATAGAATACAGAAGAGTGCATCACGTTTACAGAGCACCTTCAAGATTATATATTTCCTGGTCCAACCACATATATAATGACTTCATCCTTTTCTATCCCAATCACCATCACTATATACATTTAAGTTATCAGAGTGATAGAAGAATACATTCCATCTCAGCGTATGATGCCATGTTCCATATAGGAGAAGTAAAAAAGGTGTATGGTCAGATAAGTGAGGTCTATTACTCCGATCGTGATGATGTTTATTATCTCTACATAGGTGGTCCTTTCCCTTATCATGATTTTGCTGTCCTTATAGAAGGTCATGATTATAGAAGACAAAGGTTTCCGAATCTGTTCAGAATGGAAGGCAGACACATCTGGTCGATGGGCTTGATCACTGAGTTTGATGAAAAACCCGAAGTTTTGGTTAGAAAGCCCTATCAGTTAGGCATATATTAGAATTTAGCTGTACATATAAAAGGACAGGCTATGATTGAGTTCATAGCCTGTTTTGTTGTAATTTCTACACAATCTTTTTTTTCATACGGTAAATACAGTTAGTAACTATAATTCGAGGTCTGAATTGTAAATATTACACATTACCATATCCCACTATTAGAGATTTATCGAGCCATTTGTATTCGGAGGCTTCTGATTTTGACGTATCAACCAAGTGATTAAATCGGGTTGGTTAGGATAATTTTCAGATTAACAAAGTCTGTATTCTAAAAAATTTTGACTAATTTTATATGTTATATAGTAAGGAGCATAGAAGCACAACTAAAAAAATAATAGAAGTGAGATTTAAGTGTTGGTCGGTTTTATTCTTATTTTTAATTGTATCTACATCTGTTTATCCTCAATTTGGAAAATTATATACTGCAGATAGGGAGCTATCAAATAGCTTGATCAATGATATTTACCAGGATCAGAACAGCCTTATATGGGTGGCAACTGAAGATGGCTTAAACCGTTTCGACGGATCAAAGTTCACCGTTTATAAAC
>JAEZCV010000026.1 GCA_023429985.1 Bacteroidota bacterium
TGATTATTGGACTCAGTTCGCTGATGATGTCCTTTATTCCAGCCGATGTATTGCAGCAGGTGCAGGACAACAGTGCACAAATGCCTGGTTCAACCGGCCAGTCATCAGAAGCTATGAAGAATCTTGCGGCTGTTCAAACCAATCTATCTACTGTTAACTGGCCGGTGGTAATCGGATGCTTTTTATTTTATTTCCTGGGAGGTTACCTTTTCTATGCATCACTTTTTGCAGCTATCGGAAGTGCCGTAAATGAAGATGCGCAGGATGCACAAAGCATGACTTTTCCTGTTACCATGCCCATTATCATTGCCATCATATTAATGATGAATTCCATTAACGATCCTACCAGTGCACTGGCAAAATGGAGCAGCATCATACCTTTCTTTTCCCCTATTGTTATGACATCGCGTGTTCCGTTTGGAATACCCGACACGGTTGCTTATTGGGAGTTAGGACTTTCCATGGCTTTATTGATACTTGGATTTTTATTCACTACCTGGCTTAGTGCAAAAATTTACCGCACCGGTATTCTTATGTATGGTAAAAAACCATCGTGGAAAGAATTAGGAAAATGGATGATGCGGTAGAAAGGAATTATAGAACAAAAAAAAGAGCGTTTACCACGCTCTTTTTTTTATTAAATCAATCAACTTAATTATTCAAATTCGGTAAACAACAAGCCAGGCATCATCAGGAAAGCTTCCTCCTCGCTTAACTCAATGTTAAGCTGGCAGCCATCATCACCCCGGATAAATATTTTATCGCGGGTTACTTTTTTAAATCCATCTTTTTGAAAAACGAGTTTATAAGTTCCCGGCTTCAGGTCATTAAAAGAATAATTACCATTTGCATCGGTAACTGCAGTTTTTTCCTTTTTATTGGAAGAATAAGCAACCACGTTTACATTACTCAAAGGTTTGCGCGTATCCGCATGAATCACGCCTCCTGCAAGGTCAGATTTTTTGGTTTCTTCACCTTTTCCGGGGTCGGTACTGGCACTGGCTACCACAGAGGCACCCAGGAAGGCCATGGTAAGGAAAACTAATTTTGATTTCATGTCGGTAAATTTTAATGAACCCTATTATTCCAAAAGTAAATTTAATTTCTTTTTACCGGATCTTCCAAGCATTTTTCAAATTCATTCCAGATCTCATGTAAAATAATTTTTGCGGGTAAGATATTCTTTACCAGGGCACTAACCTGGCCTATTTCCAGTTCACCTTCTTCCAGGTTTCCTTCATACATTCCCAGTTTGGCCCTTGCCCTGCCAAGGATCTGTTTCAACTCTTCTGTTCCGGCGCCCCTGCTTTCTGCTTCGGCCACTTTTTGATAAAATTCATTCTTCAATAAGCGTACGGGGGTAAGTTGTTTTAAAGACAAATGCGTATCTCCTTCTGCTGCTTTTACCACAGCCTCTTTAAAATTATAATGCGAAGAAGCTTCTTCACTGGCCACAAACCTTGTGCCCACCTGCACGCCCTCCGCTCCCAAAACCATGGCCGCAAGCATTTGCCTTCCTGTGGCAATTCCACCGGCAGCAATTACAGGAATTTTAACCGCTTCGGTAACAGCAGGAATCAACACCATAGTTGTAGTTTCTTCCCGCCCATTATGACCCCCGGCTTCAAAACCTTCGGCAACTACTGCATCGCAGCCTGCATCTTCGGCTTTTTTTGCAAAGCGGCTGCTGCTTACTACATGCACCACTTTTATGTTTTGCTCCTTAAACCTGGAGGTCCAGGTTTTAGGATTACCTGCGGAGGTAAAAACTATGGGAACTTTCTCTTCTATAATAATATCGATATGCCGGTCGAGGTCGGGATACAATAAAGGAATATTTACGGCAAATGGATTTGAGGTGGCGCTCTTACATTTCCTGATATGCTCACGTAAAATTTCGGGGTACATGCTTCCTGCTCCTATCATTCCCAAACCACCTGCATTACTTACAGCACTGGCAAGTTTCCAGCCACTGGCCCATATCATGCCCGCCTGTATTATGGGATACCGGATTTGGAACAATGAGGTGACCCTGTTGTTAAAAGGATCATTTAAAAGAAATTTATCAGACATACTGCTAAATTACCTGTAATTCAGTGTATTTCTGTCTGCAGGAAAGCAAAATGAAAAATGATCTTATCCAAGATCAATATCTGTATTATCTCCAATGTTCAGGCGCCTGGTTTCGCCTTTAATGCTGGTGTCGCTGCCAATGAGGGAAAGATCCAGCACAATATCATTTAGATTGGAATAGGAGCCAATGATTGAATTTTTTATGATGGAAGAATCAATTGTAGTATTATCACCAATGGTTGCATTCGGGCCAACAATTGAATTTTTAATAGAACAATTCTTTCCAATACTTACAGGTTGAACCAGCACGGTATTTTCATATTCAGGACATTGCTCGGAACGTGCATTGAATTTTTTAAGCAATGTGGAATTTGACTGCAGCAGGCTTTCAGGTTTTCCGCAATCAAACCAGCTGTCCACTTTGAACGCCCTGAACTCTGCACCTTTTTGTATCATGCAGTCAAGTGCGTCGGTAATACTGTATTCACCATGGGTTCTTATCCCCTGCTTGATGTTCACTTCGAGGCACTGGAACATGAGATCTGTTTCTTTGATCTTATAAACACCTACAAGAGCCATGTTTGATTTAGGGATCTGGGGCTTTTCCACCACGTGGGATATCTTTTGTTCGGCATCAATTTCTGCCACCCCGAAATTGCGTGGATCGTCAACTTTTCTAACCCCGATCATAGAGGTTGAACTTTTTATTACAGCTGCTACGTCATAATCACAAATGGTATCACCTAATACAATTATGATATCATCGCCATTTACTATGTTGCGTGTAAGTCTGACAGCATGACCAATTCCCTGCCTGTCGTTCTGGTAAACAAAATGAACGGTGAGAGAGGGATAGTTGGTTTTTACATAATCCTGGATCTTGTCGCCCAGGTAGCCTACAATAAAAATATATTCATCAACCCCTGCTTCTTTCAGCTGGTCCACAATAATGCTAAGAACAGTTTTACCTGCAAGGGGAATTAATGCTTTAGGCTGCGTATATGTATGAGGCCGAAGCTTGGTACCGGCACCTGCAACGGGAATAATTGCTTTCATTGATAATTGTTTTGATGGTCTTATGCTCTGTACAAATCACAACCACCATATTGATTTCCTTATTCAATAAAAGGAGCGGTCGAAAATACAGATTTTTAATCCAAACAAACCAAATGCTTTAGTAAAGCCTAAGGCTTATTTTTGCAACAATGCCGAAGGTTATTAATTTGTTCCGGGAACTGATAAAACGGACATTAGTATATAATCTGGTATCTATATAAGAAAGAATTTATGCAAAAAGATCAACAGGTTTTTGATATCATTCGTAAAGAGCTGGAAAGACAAAGAAATGGTATAGAACTGATAGCTTCGGAAAACTTTACCTCCCTGCAGGTGATGCAGGCCATGGGAAATGTTATGACCAACAAATATGCTGAAGGTTACCCGGGGCGAAGATATTATGGTGGTTGTGAATTTGTTGATGAAACAGAACAGCTGGCTATTGACAGGATCAAAAAAGTATTTAATTGTGCCTATGCTAATGTGCAACCTCACAGTGGTGCCCAGGCAAATGCTGCTTTGATGCTTGCTGTGTTAAAGCCCGGCGATAAAATTTTAGGCCTCGACCTTAGCATGGGTGGCCATCTTACGCATGGTTCCCCGGTAAATTTCAGTGGTAAGTTATACCAGCCGCATTTTTATTCTGTAAACCGGGAAACAGGCCTGATAAATTATGAAGAGCTTGAAGAAGTGGCGCGCAGGGAAAAACCAAGGCTGATCATTTGCGGCGCTTCTGCATATAGCCGCGAGTGGGATTATAAAAGGATCAGGAAAGTGGCCGATGAAGTGGGCGCATTTGTTATGGCGGATATCGCGCATCCGGCAGGGCTTATAGCCAAAGGATTGCTTGCGTCGCCTTTTGATGATTGCCATTTTGTTACATCTACCACACATAAAACTTTAAGAGGTCCTCGTGGAGGAGTTATTTTAATGGGAAAGGATTTTGAAAATCCTTTTGGCATCAAAGACCCTAAAGGAAATACCCGGATGATGAGCCATATTATTGACATGGCTGTTTTCCCGGGAACGCAGGGTGGACCGCTTGAACATGTTATTGCTGCAAAAGCCATTGCGTTTGGAGAAATTCTGAGCGATGAATTTACCCAATATGCTCAACAGGTTCAGAAAAATGCGCAGGCCATGGCTAAAGCCTTTGTAGCAAAAGAATACAATATCATCAGCGGTGGAACCGATAATCACCTGATGCTGATTGATCTCAGGAACAAAAATATTACAGGTAAAAAAGCGCAGGAAACACTGGACCGTGCCCATATTACATTAAATAAGAACGCGGTGCCTTACGATGACAAAAGCCCATTTGTAACATCCGGAATAAGGGTAGGTGTACCTGCCATAACCACAAGAGGAATGAAGGAGCAACACATGCAAACCGTGGTAGAACTTATTGACAAGGTTTTAATGCAAATTGATGATGAAAACGCAGTGAATAAAACCGCGGGTGATGTTCATGATTTTATGAAACAATTTCCTCTTTACCCGGAATTATAAATTAAGTTTCAAGAAAAATATAAATCAAAACAATGCTTCAACGTATTCAATCTATATGGCTATTGCTGGCAGCCATTTTTGCTGCTGTAACATTTCGTTTTCCTTTTTACACCGGTGACTATATTCCCGATGAAGTGGTTTCAGTAATTGACCTGAATGCACAAACTACCATCTGGCTTACAATTGTTTCTGTTATCACAGGAGCACTTGCCTTTATAACCATATTT
This sequence comes from Bacteroidota bacterium, assembly GCA_023429985.1. Taxonomy (GTDB): domain Bacteria; phylum Bacteroidota; class Bacteroidia; order Chitinophagales; family Chitinophagaceae; genus Flavisolibacter. Next base: position 4,866 of record JAEZCV010000026.1, read on the forward strand.
TTATTTGATAACAGAAAACTTCAATTAAAACTTACCTTCCTCGGCATCTTTCTGAGCGTTCTTTTACTGGTAATGTATTTCCTGGAAGTAAATAATTTTTCCAGTGGAAGCATTGCACTGTGGTGCATCTTTCATTTTGCCATGCTGGCAACATTCATAATGGCATCGAGAGGTATATGGAAAGATGAAAAACTTATAAAAAGTATGGACAGGCTGCGATAATAGCAGCCCTTTCCCTACCTTGTTTTTATTAGTTTTATCGTTTCCGTTTTACTCCCTGAAAAATAGCGCAGAAAATATATTCCCTTTGAAGCAGAAGGCAACCCAATAATGGTATGCTGACTTCCCGGAACAACAGGGGAGGATTTTAAAAAAGTTCCATTTGCAGAATAAATTTCAATCCGGGTACCAGTTATGGCAGATTCATGCTGAACTGAAATATTATTACTGCTGTTTATGAACGCCCTTGTTACAACAGACGATTCCTTTCCCTTCACCCTCAACACCGGGCTGTATCCGGTTCTTCCATCATGGTCAACGGATCTTATCCTGTAAAATGCATCGGAAAGAGGTGCTTTATCCGTATAATGGTAAATTCTTCGCTCATTTAATGGCGCCGTGGCAATGGAATAAAACTGCACGCCATCAGTACTTCTTTCTATGCTGTAGTGGCTTGTATTTTCTTCCACATCTGCACTCCAGTTCAACTGCACTGCATCGCCGTTTGAATTTGCTGTGAACATTCCAAATTTTACCGGCAGCGTATAGAAAGATTCCACAGCATCAGTGGTAAAATTATCTATGGCCATAAACGAAGATGCAGTACCTGTAAAATTGAAACTGATATGAAACTGAAAGTTCTTTCCTGCAAGTTCTGGCGGAACAGTGGTACTAAAGGAATGGTTACCTGCTACGATCTTAGCTCCAAAACACAAAACCAGTTCCTGGAAGTTCCCAAATTCATCAATATATCTTCCAAACACAATATAACCTGGAACAGCACCTGTTCCATCATTAAAATCAAGAGAAAAACCCCAGGATAAAGTTGATGCCGGTGCCACCAGGGTTTTACTGAATAATGCCTTGGTGCCGTTTGCCGGGCTGGATTGCAACCTGTTGAGGGCAGGATCATGACTGAAATCAGCACCTTCCCAACCCCAGCTATCTGAAGTTCCTGTAAATCCATAATTAGAGGAAGGTGTAAAAGCACCGCTGGCCGTGCACATCTGGGCCTTGCTATGGAATGGCAGCATTAAAAATGCACATGAACATAATAGAGTTATTACTCTTCTCATTGCAGAAGTTTTTTTGGTTAAATCATCACCTAAGGTGATCTGAACGAGGTTAAGTAATTGAGAAGGGGATTGCTTTTCGAGGGACGTGGAAGCCAAAAATATATTACAAGTTTGACAAATGCAAGTTCAAAACCCGAACGCAGGTAAATACCAGGCTTACATATGGAATATGCTTTACGGGCCTGAACAGGTAAAAGGTAAGCAGGTTCAAATAAAGCCATCGCCTGCCCACCTTTTTTATCTATTGCACAACTACTAGTTAAGCTTCATCATTTTAAAAATTTCTGTTTCACCTTCTGGCGATTCATACCGAAGTATAACCAAACCCTTAGGGAAAGAAGAAATATCAACAATGGTTTGAAAACTTCCTTCAGCAATATTTTTAAATGACACCAAATTACCGGAAAGATTACTCAGAACAATTCTTCCTCCCGAAAAAGCAATAGAACTTTGAAGGGATACCTGACCGGGAGCTGCAATAAAAGCCTTCCTACTCGCCTCAGCTTTTCGTTGCACCCTAACCACATTACTATAGCCAAAGCGATTATCAAAATCAAAAGCCTTGATCCTGTAAAATCCTTCAGCAAGCGGAAGCTGGTCTAAATAAGAATAGGTTCTGGAGTCATTTGTCTGAACAGAAGCTATAGTGGTATAATTGATCCCATCTTTGCTTCTTTCAACCTGATACCCACTTGTATTTATTTCGGCATCTATCACCCAGGAAAGTTTTACACCATTGGAAACTTCCGTGGCGGAGAAATGTCCAAATTTCACCGGCAGGTAAATATTTTCGCCACTGCGGTTTGCGCTTGTTGAAAAATCATATGTAATAATATCCGATTCCAGTCCCGACAATTCCATGGTAATACTAAATTTAGCATTTGCAGGAAGTGCAGATTCCATATCGAGCCTGAAAAAATAATCCTGTGCGCCTTCTTCCATCATAAATCCATCACCATAAAATTCCATTTTTTCAGAACCACCGTTTCCATAGTTCATAATGATTACAGGATACAATAAGTCGGAAATGAATGTAGAAGGATCAAGTTTAATGCGAAAGAAAATGGTTGATCTTTCTTCTTCATAAAAAAAAGCAGGTGTAGTAACAGAAGATGTAGTTTCTGCAGGAAAAGTAAGTCGAGACCTTGCATTTACAACTGTTGTGGAAGTGCCGGATCCAATAAAACCATTTGAAGATGTTGTGTTCAGATCTTCGGCAAAATTTTCACCTTCCGGTGCATTGGTAGTTACTGAAAAACTTTGGGCCATTGCCGGTATGAAAGTCAATGACAAGGCAAAACAAAACAGAGTAACAAATATCCTTTTCATGAGTAGGTTAAGTTTAGAGAACGGATAATGTTTCTCGAAGGAGATTGGGAACGGTAAAATTCTTCCTTAGGATGATGGAGAGGTTATCGTGAAGATTGGATTAAAAATCAGGCAGTGCCCGGAGAGGAAGATTGGATAAATGTATTGCAAACATAGAAGTCATTATTGAATTATGCAATAGTTCCGGCCCCTTTAGGCCAACCCGTTTCTTAAAAACAACACTAGAGAAAATTTTATAATACACAATAGTGCTGGTTAACTGGAATACATATATGCATTACGGTAGCATGAAAAAAATTCCACAGAAAAAAAATCAAATAACATTGACTGATTACAAATATGAAGCGGTTCTGCTGTTTTTATTCTTTTTTAAATCAGAGGGCTTGCCTGCAAATACAAGGTTGCCTCCCGCTGCACCTGCCTCAGGCCCCAACTCAATTACCCAGTCCGCACTTTTAATTACATCTGTATTGTGTTCAATAACAAGTACTGAATGTCCCTGGTGAATCAAGGCGTTAAAAGAAGTGAGTAGTTTTTTAATGTCGTGGAAATGAAGACCTGTTGTTGGTTCATCAAAAATAAAAAGGATCTTTCCCTGTCCCCTGCCCTTTCCCAGGAAGGAAGCCAGCTTTACACGTTGTGCTTCGCCGCCGGAAAGCGTATCGGATGACTGTCCCAGTTTTACATATCCCAAACCCACTTCACTTAAAGGACCGAGGCAATTACAAACAGATTTTTCATCCTTAAAAAATTCAATGGCTTCATCAACACTCATCTCCAGCACATCATACACATTTTTTCCTTTGTACTGCACTTCAAGCACTTCCTCTTTGAATTTTCTGCCATTACAAACTTCACAGGTAAGATGAACATCGGCAAGAAACTGCATTTCAACAATTTTTTCCCCTTCGCCCTTACAGGCATCACATCTTCCCCCATCCACATTAAAAGAAAAATGTTTGGGCTGAAAACCGCGCATTTTGCTAAGCGGCTGTGAAGCAAAAAGGTCACGCATGTGATCCCATGCTTTGATATAGGTAACAGGATTGCTGCGGGATGATTTCCCAATAGGATTCTGGTCAATCATTTCTACCTGGGTAATGGATTCAGTGTTTCCGCTAACAGCCCTGAGAAAGCCAATCTTGTCGGTAGCTTCGCCCTGAAGCTTTTTAAGTGCAGGAAAAAGCAGGTGTTTAACTAAGGTGGTTTTCCCGCTTCCACTTACGCCACAAATAACAGAAAGTACGTTAAGGGGAAATTCAACCGTTATATCCTTAAGGTTGTGATGTCTTGCACCTTCTATAATAATAGATTCATTCCAGCTTCGAACTTTTTTAGGAGGTTCAATCTTTAATGATCCATTTAAATATTTACCCGTCAGGCTTTCATTGTTTGAAATGATCTCATCATAATTTCCCGAAGCAATTACTTCGCCGCCAAGATGCGAAGCCAGGGGACCCATATCAATTATATGATCGGCCTCACGCATCATTGTTTCATCGTGTTCCACCACCACCACGGTATTTCCCAGGTCGCGCAATTCTTTTAATACTCTTATAAGATTATGCGTATCCCTCGGGTGCAACCCAATTGAAGGTTCATCTAGAATATAAAGTGAATTGGTAAGATTACTTCCCAGGCTTCGGGTGAGTTGAATGCGCTGACTTTCGCCCCCACTTAAGGTATTGGCAAGCCTGCTGAGGGTAAGATATCCCAAACCAACATTCAGCATAGTATCGATCCTGTGATGAATTTCGATAAGAATTCTTTTAGCTACCTGTTGTTCATATAAAGAAAAATTGGGCGCTGCTTCTTCAAACCATTTTTTAAGCTCTATAATAGGCATACTGCTTAATTCACCAATATGCTTACCCTGGATTTTTACATATTGAGCTTCTTTACGAAGTCGGTGGCCATTACATTCAGGGCAGGTTGTTCTTCCGCGATAACGACTCAGTATCACCCTGTATTGAACTTTATATAAATTTTGTTCTACTTCTTTAAAAAAATCATTGATACCGTAAACATGTTCATTTCCTTCCCATAAAATTCTGTATTGCTCTGCCGAAAGGTCGGCAATGGGTTTATGAATGGGGAAATTGAATTTCCGGGAAGCCTTTACAAAATCTTCTTTCCATTTTCCCAGCTTTTCGCCTTTCCATGGAGCAACGGCACCTTCGTAAACGCTCAGCAACTTGTTGGGAATTACCAGGTCTTCATCTATTCCGAGTACCATGGAAAAACCTTCACATGTAGGGCAGGCACCATAAGGATTATTAAATGAAAATAAATTGGGAGAGGGTTCTTCAAAACTCATTCCATCCAGCTCGAAGCGATTATTAAAATGCAGCAGTTTGTTTCTTGCCCCGGTTCCAGCATCTGCTTCAACATAAACATCACCTTCACCTTCATAGAATGCCGTAGAAACAGAATCCGCCAGCCTGTGCTCATCGTCTTCATCAAATTCTTTTACAACTATCCGGTCGATGAGTATATAAACGTTTTCGGGATATTTAAAAGCTTCCAAAAATAATTCTGCGGAATCCATCAGTTCCTCCATCCTGTACACCATCCCTTCTTTAATATCATTTTCTTTTTGAGTGAAAGAGAAAGGAGAAACATAAATTCTTGAAAAGCCTTTTTGCATAAGAATATTTAATTCTTCTCGGGGCTGCCGGTTGCGATGCATTTTAAAGGCTGAAAGAATATATACTTTTGTTTCTTCTTTTAATACCCTGATGGCTTCCAATACATCCTTTACATCATCTTTCTTAACCACCCTACCGGAAACGGGGCTGTAGGTTTTGCCTGCCCTGGCAAAAAGAAGCCGCAGGTAATCATAAATTTCCGTCATGCTTCCCACTGTGCTGCGGGGTGTGCGGGAAATAACTTTTTGTTCAATGGCAATTGCAGGAGCAAGACCTTTAATATAATCCACATCCGGTTTATCCATTCGGTTGAGAAACTGCCTTACATAGGCACTCAGGCTTTCAGCATATCTTCTTTGCCCTTCTGCAAACAACGTATCTATGGTAAGCGATGATTTACCCGACCCGGATACGCCGGTTACTACAATCAATTTATTGCGGGGGAAACTAACGTCAATGTTTTTGAGGTTGTGAACGCGCGCGCCTTTTATATATATGGAGTCTGTAACGGGAATATTTTTCTTTGCCTTTGCTTTTGTTTTCATGCCGGTGCAAAAATACGGTATGCTAAATAGTTTAGCTTTTAAAAATCGATGAAATGGGAATTCGGTAAATACAATTTGGGAAAAATAAAGAGCAAAGCAGGCTAAACCAAAGAGTTATGTCTTAACATGTCTTTCACAATTTTGAGTAAGATCGGGATAATAAATCTTGCATGTTTTAAAAAACTATTCTATTTTTAAGCCAACAAACCGTTTAACAAATCAAATAATCTTTCCCGCCTATCGTATAAACTTCTACTTTTTTTCATTTATCGTCCATATCCAAGTACCACTTAAACCGTAGGAGTTTATGAATTTATTATCCAAACTGTCCGACAACGAGCTAGTAAACTCGTTCACATCCGGGAATGTAAACGCATTAGAGGTCCTTGTATTGCGTCACAAGGAGAAACTCTATACCTCTATTTACTTCCTTGTTAAAGACAAGTATCTTGCCAAAGATATTTTCCAGGATGTATTTATCAGAATTATAGACACCATTCGGGGTGGCCGGTATACCGAGGAAGGTAAATTCCTGCCATGGGCTATGCGTATTGCCCATAATTTATGTGTAGATCATTTTCGCAAGGTTAAGCGCACTCCCACCATTCGCAATAGCGAGGAACAGGATATTTTTGAGGTGTTGAATTTTACGGAAGATAGTGCGGAAGATAAAATGATCAAAAATCAAAGTCACTGCCGCGTACGTGAAATGCTGGACCTATTACCTGAAGACCAGCGCGAGGTAATTATTCTAAGGCATTTTGGAGATATGAGTTTTAAAGAAATTGCGGCCATTACCAATTGCAGTATCAATACGGCATTGGGACGTATGCGTTACGGGCTCATAAACCTGAGAAAAATGATGGTACAAAAACAGATCGCTTTGTGATTTTTAACATTGTTTGTATATTAGTGCATCAGAAACTACGTTTCTAAACTTTCCAGCTCTTTAACATCAGTCCTGATAAAAATAATGTCATTCTTATTCTCCCACTACCTGCTTGCCGTAGGCGGTTGATTAAGGATGACGACTAATTGAAAAAGCCCCTTTACGGGGCTTTTTTATTGAACCTGCTAGAAAAATCAGTTGATCAGCCCATTTTTTCCACGATAGCATCGCTAACCCCGGTAAAGCTGAAACCTCCATCGTGAAACAGGTTTTGCATGGTAATATAGCGCGACATATCGCTGAACATGAAAGAACAGTAATTGGCGCAATCTTCGGCAGTAGCATTTCCGAGCGGACTCATTTTTTCGGCATAATCTATAAACATATCAAATCCTTTTACGCCGCTGCCTGCTGTAGTGCGTGTGGGAGACTGGGAAATAGTATTCACCCTTACTTTTTTTCTTACTCCGTAATGATAGCCAAAGCTCCTGGCAACACTTTCAAGCAAAGCTTTTGCATCTGCCATTTCATTATAATCCGGGAATACACGCTGGGCGGCGATATAGGTTAACCCAACTACACTACCCCATTCGTTTAATGCATCCATATCCCAGGCAGTACGCAAAACGCGGTGTAAACTCATGGCAGAAATATCGAGAGATTTCTGGTTCCATTCATAATTCATTTCTGTATAATGCTTTCCCTTGCGCACATTCAGGCTCATTCCTATGGAATGTAGTATGAAATCAATTCCTCCACCAAAATGTTTTTGTGATTCTTCAAATAAATTTTTCAGATCGTCCATGCTGGTAACATCTGCGCCAATAACTGGAGCCTGTATATCTTCTGAAAGTTTGTTGATCTCTCCCATTCTCAATGCAACAGGTGCATTTGATAAAACAATCTGTGCACCCTGCTCATGACATTTCATGGCTGTTTTCCAGGCTATGGATTTTTCATCCAGCGCACCAAAAATGATTCCTTTCTTACCTGCTAATAAATTATTTGACATATGGTTGGTTTAGATATGAGCTATAAAAATTTCAGCATCAGCCACACAAATATAAATGTATAGAAGAAAGCCATGGCAAATCCGGAGACCATATAGAGAATAAACCTTGGAAACGACCGCCGCGGATTAATGGTTTTGATCATAAACCGGTTTATGTAATAGGCTGGAACAGCAATTATGAGTATGAACAAAAGAAGTTCCATCAGTTCATGATCATTTCCTTAGCATTTTCAAGGGCGGCTGCTGTAGGTTTCTCCCCGCTAAGCATGCGTGCTATGGCAACGATCCTTTCATCCCTGCTCAATAATTTTACGCCAGTGGAAATAACATTGTCCTTAACTTCTTTGAAAACAAAATAGTGGGCGTCTGCTTTGCCTGCGATCTGAGGCTGATGGGTAATGCAGATAACCTGACGCTCCGAGGAAAGTTCTTTCATAATGATTCCTACCTGTTTGGCAGCTTCACCCGAAATGCCTGTATCTATTTCATCAAAGATCAGGGTAGGCATATCCATGGAACCAGCTACCAGCGATTTTATACATAGCATAAGCCGGCTAAGTTCTCCACCACTGGCAACTTTCCGTAGCGGGTGAAACTGGTTGCTTTTGTTGGCATCAAACAAAATGGATATTTCATCGGTTCCGTGAACTTGTAATTCTTTATTACTGATATCAACTCTAATCCTGGCATTAGGCATACCCACCTGTGCCAGCATATCATTTACCTTCTTTTCAAATGGCTTTACCTGCGCTTTTCTTTTTTGAGATATCTGTGCGGCCTTATTGATTAAAACTGAATACAATTCATCATATTGCTTTTTTATTTCTGCAATAGTATCATCTATATTCAGGACTTCATTTAATTTTTTCTGTAGTTCGTTTTGAATGGAAAGAAGTTCAGCAGTTGTTTTTACACCATGCTTCTTCAGCAATTTATATCCAAGAGATATCCTGTCGTTGATCCTTTCCAGGGAAGATTCATCAAAGCTGATCTTATCTTTCAAATAACTGATCTCGGAACGCACATCCTGCAGTTCGATAAATGCCGATTGAACTCTTTCAGCTAGTGAAGGCAATCCTGCCAGCAGCTCCTGGTATTGATGCAACTGCTGTAAAATCAACTTTAATTTTGAAAGAACCGGAGCATCGCCTTCGTCCAGTTCATAAATAATTTTTTCAAGCGATTTGCTGATGCCTTCGGCATTGGAAAGCATTTTCAATTCCTGGTCGAGGTCTTCCAATTCATTTTCCCTGAAGTTAGCTTCTTCGAGTTCATTAAATTGAAACTGGTTGTAGTCAAGTTCCCTGGAAAAATTTTCCTTTCTTTCTTCCAGCTCTTTCAGTTGGGTTTTAAGCTGCGTCAACTGGCGAAAAGAAACTGCAAAGGATTGTAAAGCAGTAGAGTTCCCGGCGAGTGCATCCATAACCTCTCTTTGGAAATCGGCCTGCCCAAGGTCTATGGTATCAAATTGCTGGTGCAAGTCAACCAGCATATTACTTAACTGGCTTAGTTGTGAAAGATTTACCGGAGTGTCGTTGATGAAAGCCCTGGATTTTCCATTAATGGATATTTCGCGGCGCACCACGATCTCATCCTGGAGATCAAGTTCATGATGATGAAAAAAATCAATGATATTTTGCTGCGTTGCACCTTGAAAGATCCCCTCAACAATGCATTTTTTGTCCTTTTTTAATAGTACGCCCGATTCTGCTCTTTCTCCCATGATCAAGCCCAATGCGCCCACAATAATAGATTTTCCTGCGCCTGTTTCACCGGTAATAATATTGAGAGATTTGGAAAAATCAATTTCCAGTTCATCTATAATGGCGTAATTCTGAATAGATAACCTGCTAAGCATATTCTGTGGCAAATTAATGGAAATAAAAAATGCAAAAGGATGAATTTATACAGGTTTCGCTGAGAAATTTCGCCGGAAGATTTTCAAAACAAAAAACCGCCACGAGGGCGGTTTACATTATTGTAATTACATCTTATTTTACTTCTATTGACTCTGTAAGTTCGGAATCCACAAGTATACGTCCACAGTTTTCACAAACCATAACTTTTTTACGCTGCTTGATCTCGCTTTGCTTTTGGGGAGGAATGGAATAAAAACATCCTCCGCAGGCATCTCTTTCTACAGGAACAACGGCCAGACCGTTGCGGTAATTTTTGCGGATCTTTTCATAACTGGTAAGAAGCCTGGGATCAACATTTGACTTGGCATCTTTTGCCAGTTCATTAAAATGTTTTTCTTCCTTTTCTGTAGTGGAAATGATCTTTTCCAGTTCGGATTTTTTTCCGCTTAACACAGATTCCTTACTGGCAAGCGCTTTCTTTGCCTTTTCAAGCGCAATAGCCTTATCGGCTATTTCTTCGTTAGCATCCTTGATATGTTTTTCGCAAAGCTTAATTTCAAGCTGTTGCATTTCCATTTCTTTGTTGATGGCTTCAAATTCGCGGTTGTTCTTTACGTTCTCGCTTTGCTTTTCGTATTTCTTTACCAGCGCCTCTGCTTCTTTAATGGCTTCTTTTTTTTGTGCAATGAATTCTGTAATTCCATTGATCTCTTCTTCAATGCGCAGCTGGCGTGCATTCAGGCCCTGAATCTCATCTTCAAGGTCGGCCACTTCCATGGGAAGTTCACCTTTTAAGATATGGATCTCGTCAAGTTTAGATTCAACCTTCTGAAGTGTAACAAGTGAATTCAGTTTCTCTTCAACTGAATATTCTTTAACGTTGGCCATTTAAATTTTGTTTGAATGTAACAGGTCCGGCGACCCGGGATAGCTTATCCCCAGCTAATCTTTATAATACCTTACCGGGTTGGTATTTACGCTGGTTTTAAGGACGGCAAAGGTAGGGAATTTTTTCACCAAAAGGTCATACAGGAGGTCAATGGTAAATTGCTCACTTTCGAAATGCCCTGTGTCGGCCACCAGGATCTTTCCATCGGCATCAAAAAATTCGTGGTATTTCATGTCTGCAGTAATATATGCCTGGGCACCGCTATGTATGGCAGCATTTAATAAAAAGCTCCCGCTGCCCCCGCAAACGGCCACTTTGGAAACCATTTTTCCCCTAAGTTCAGTGTGTCGCAAGCCTTCGGTATTAAATATTTTTTTAATTCTTGAAAGAAAAGTTTGCTCATCCGCAGGCTCCTCCAGTTCGCCTACAACTCCTGATCCTATACCCAGGTGAATATTTTCCATGGTAAATATGTCGTAAGCCGGCACCTCGTAGGGATGCGCCTTTACAAGGGCTTCAATAATCTGGCGTTCCAAGAAGAAAGGGAAAACGATCTCTATTTTCGTTTCCTTTTCATGGTGCTGGCTACCTATCTCTCCCACAAAGGGATCGGCATTTTCGCCAGCCCTGAAAGTACCTGTACCTTCTGTATTAAAACTACATTCGTCGTATTCGCCTATTTTGCCTCCGCCGGCATCGAAAATGGCTTTTCGAACCTGTTCCGCTTTATCTACCGGGGCAAAAGTGATAAGCCTTCTTAAAATTTTTTGTTTGGGCTGCAGTATGGAAATATTTTTCAGTCCCAGTTTTTGCGCGATCATTCCATTTACGCCCAGCAACACATTATCCAGATTGGTATGGGCTGCATATATGGCTATATCATTTTTAATAGCTTCAATAATTACACGCTCCACATAATTCTTCCCGGTAATTTTTTTCAGACCGCGAAAAATTACCGGGTGGTGTGCAACAATGAGGTTGGCATTGCTTTGAATGGCTTCGTTCACTACTGCTTCTGTAACATCAAGCGTACAGATTACACCGGAACATTCCCAGCCCGGACTTCCTGTTATCAGCCCTGAATTATCATAATCTTCCTGAAGTTCGGGTGCTGCGAATTTTTCAATGGTAGCAATGATTTCGAGGATTTTCATTTGTGAAAGTTAGTACATCAAACAAATTTCCAGGGATAATTTGCCAATGTTATAATTAATGTGAAGTTTGCAAACGGCATAATGCCTGACTTAAAAATGACAACACCCAACCTATACGAGCAATACAGGTCCCGTATGCACAGGATCGCCGATATTAATAATGCCAGTGCAGTATTACAGTGGGACCAGGAAACTTACCTTCCTCCAAAGGGTGCATCTTTTCGTGGACAACAAATCAGTACTCTTTCAGAAATTTCCCACCAGCTGGCAACAGAGGACTCTTTAGGAGAATTGCTGGAATCACTTGCATCCCGGGAAGACCTTAATAAAGATGAAAAAAGAAATGTAGTACGAAGCCTGGAAGATTTTAATAAAAGAAAAAAATATACTTCGCAATTTGTAAGGCAACTTTCAGAACAGGTTAACAGATCGTTTCATTCCTGGATCGAAGCAAGGAAAAATAATTCATTCGATATTTTTTTGCCCGACCTTGAAAAACTGGTTGCTTTAAAAAGGCAGGAGGCCGAACTGCTGGGATATGAGAAACATCCTTACGATGCTTTGCTTGATGAATATGAAAAAGGGAGTAATGTAGAATTGCTGGATAAAATTTTTGACAATTTAATTCCCGCCTTGCAGGATTTGTTATTGAAGATTTCAAAGGCACCACAGGTAAATGATGATTTCCTTAGGCAGCATTTTCCAAAACAGGAACAGTGGAATTGGGGTATCTTTTTATTAAAGGAAATGCATTTTGATTTTGATGCAGGAAGGCAGGATATGAGTGAACATCCTTTCAGTATTAGTTTTAATCCTGGTGATGTAAGAGTAACTACACGTGTTGATGAAAAAGATTTCGCGAATATGACCTGGAGTTGTATTCATGAAGGTGGCCATGCTTTGTATGAACAGGGACTTTTACAAGAACACTATGGTTTGCCTCTGGGAGAAGCCTGTTCATACAGTATTCATGAATCGCAATCAAGACTTTGGGAAAATAATGTAGGAAGAGGAATTAATTTCTGGAAATATTATTATCCAAAATTGCAGCAGCATTTCCCATCGCAGTTGGGAAATATAAGCCTGGGAGATTTTTATAAAGGTATTAATAAGGTATCTCCTTCCCTGGTTAGAACCGAGGCCGACGAGATCAGTTACCATTTTCATGTTTTTATCAGGTATGAGTTGGAAAAGCAATTATTGGAAGGAAGTTTGAATGTAAAGGACATTCCTGCCTACTGGAAAGAACAATATAAAAATTTAATGGGGGTGGAAGTAAAAGATGATGTAAAAGGAAGTTTGCAGGATGTTCACTGGAGCCATGGCAGTTTTGGGTATTTTCCTACCTACAGCCTGGGGAGTTTTTATGCCGCGCAATTTTACGAGGAAGCCTGCCGGCAAATGCCGGAACTGGAGGAAGAAATTGCTAATGGCCATCTAATCAACCTTCTAAACTGGTTGAGAAAAAATATTCATGTTAAAGGGAGATTCCATACCAGCGAAGAATTATGTTTTGAGGTGACCGGTAAAACGCTTGATGTAAGTTTCTTCGTAGATTCACTATTGCGAAAATTTAGATCTTTATATACCTTGTAAACCATATCATATGAAATTCATTTTATCTTTCATACTTGTTGTTAGCATATTTGGTTGTAAGAAAACCATTGAAAACATCCAGAAGAACATAGTGATAGATGCTATGACGAATGGTCAATGGAAAGTAATTATATACAAGGAAGGATCTACTGACCGAACAGGTGAATTTCTTAATTATGCCTTTCAATTTTACGAGGCCAACGCTGTTGAAGCCTATTATTCAGGAAACCTGGAAAAAACCGGGTCCTGGTCGGCCGATACCGAAGCAAAGACCATAACGGCTTATTTTAATACTAATAATACCCCGCTGAATTTACTGAATGGAACCTGGAAGGTTGTTGATAACAGCTGGACTTTTGTTGAAGTTACCCAGGAAGTAAATGGAACACTTCACGTGCTCAGGATAGAAAAGATCTGATTATATTTCCCCACTTCTGGTTGCGGAATAATATTTGCTTTATTGTTTCGTTTGCTTTAATCGCTTACCTATAAACACCCAGATTAAGTACCTTGAAAAGACTAATCCTTTCTGCCCTGCTTTGTGCTGCTTGTTTTGTGGCGAAGTCGCAATTACCTACGGCAAATTTTACGGCAGCAACAGTTTCGGGTTGTTCTCCCTTGATTGTGGATTTCCAGGATCTTTCTTCTGGTAATCCAACTAAATGGTCTTGGGATTTTGGAAATGGTGGAACCTCATCCCTTCAAAATCCATCGGCTACTTATTTCACTCCGGGGATTTATACGGTCAAGCTTACAGTTACCAATGCTAATGGTACAAATACCCTGGTCAGAACAAGTTTTATTACCATTTATTCCAAGCCATCCATAAATTTTTCAGTAAATGACAGCATTGGATGCTATCCCTTTCATGTTCAGTTTACCGATCAATCCACTACCGGCCCGGGAACAACAAATAATTCCTGGTTCTGGGATTTTGGCGATGGTACCCAGTCGAACCAGCAAAACCCAACACATACTTATACCGAGAGCGGCAACTATACTATAGCATTGAAAGTAACCAACGACAAAGGATGCTGGAGTGTATTTTCAAAACAAAACTTTATACGTATTAACGGAGGAGTTACTTCTGATTTCATCAATAGCCAGCCCACCGTTTGCCAGCCACCTTATGCCATAAGCTTTACACAGCAGTCAACAGGAACCGGTTCAACTTCTTTTACCTATTTCTGGGATTTTGGCGATGGCAATACCTCTACCGAAGCAAATCCTGTGCATTTATACCAGAGCCCTGGAAATTATACTGTAAAACTGGCAACAACCAGTTCGCTTGGATGTACCGATACCATGACCAAGGTTAACCAGCTTAATTTTCTGGATATTCAACCTGCAACCAATGCGCCGGATAGTATTTGTATAAATGAAGCTATAGTTTTACAAAATCTTACAACGCCTGCACCGGTTTCTGCGAGTTGGGATTTTGGTGATGGAACAAATTCCACTCAAACTAATCCACAAAAATCCTGGGCTTCACCTGGAATTTATAATATCAGGCTGATAAATACCTACAGTTATTGCCAGGATACGCTCGACCATGAAATTGTTGTTTCACCCAGGCCAACCGCGGCATTTACTTCTGCTGACACGGCACGTTGCCAGCCTCCATTGACTGTGAATTTTCAAAACCAGTCGCAGGGTGGCGTTAGTTATTTCTGGGATTTTGGTGATGGAAATACTTCAACTGAAACATCTCCTTCGCATACCTATTTATCATTTGGAAACTTTACAGTTTCACTGATTGTAACCAACAGTTTTGGTTGCACCGATACGGTAACCAAAAATGACTTCATTAAGATCATCCGTCCTCAAATAACTATACCCATGCTACCGCTGGAAGGTTGCGTACCCTATGGCGTAAACTTTACAGCCAACATTGCCACACTCGACGAGGTAACTTCATATTTATGGGATTTTGGTGATGGAAATACTTCAACCAGTGAAAATCCCTATCATACTTATCCTAACCAGGGCACCTATGATGTTACCTTAACAATTACAACAAGTACAGGATGCACAGAATCCACAACACTGAATTCGGCCATAAAGGTTGGAAGAAAACCCATCATAGATTTTTCTGCAATGCCTTCAACTTCATGTGCCTTCCAGGATATTCAATTTACCGATCTAACCAATGAAGCAGATAAATGGACCTGGCATTTTGGTGATGGTGAAACCTCAACCGAACAACATCCTTCACATGAATACGCGGATACAGGAAGATTTGATGTGATGCTGATAGCGGTAAACAATGGTTGCGAAGATTCGCTTACGAAACCTGAATACATCACCATAAAACCACCTATTTCAAAATTTGGATATATTCCTGACTGTACAAACAGGCTAAGATTTTCTTTCAGAGATTCCTCTATTGGAGCCACATCATTGTTGTGGGATTTTGGCGATGGTAATACATCAACGCTTCAACACCCCGATCATATTTATACAAATTTTGGAACCTATACGGTAACGCTTACTGTTACCAACGATACTTGTGAACATTCTTACAGCAGGGATATAAATGTATTTGAAGAAAACCTCAATTTTAATGCAGCCGATACTGTAGCATGTAAAACTGCCTATATCAATATGAGCGCCAACAATATTAATTTCAACAATATTGTAAGTTATTATTGGGATTTTGGAAACGGCACCACTGCCACTACCTCGGGCCCTTATGTAAATTCTACATTCAATACTTCGGGATTGTTTACTGTTAGCTTAACCACAACAGATATTTATGGATGCCCCACTACAAAAGTTAAAACCAATTATATACGCATCCAGGGTCCTGAAGCAGATTTTAGTGCAGATAATGTGGCAGGCTGCATAGGACTTACCACTCTTTTCAACGATTCATCAACAGGAGATGGTAACAGCGAAATAGAAAACTGGTTATGGGATTTTGGCGATGGTAGCATTGAAAGTTTTAATGCTCCGCCATTTCAACACGTTTATAATATACCTGGGAAATTTTCGGTTAAACTAACGGTTACGGATGCCAACGGATGTAAGGACAGTTTAATAAAAACGAATATTATAAATGCAACAGATCCTAAGGCAAATTTTGTATCGGCAGACACCTTATCATGCCCCGGTAGCCCCGTAAATTTTCAAAACACTTCATCGGCAATTAATTATACAAGCAGCTGGAGTTTTGGAGATGGAGATCAATCTACAGTTAAGCATCCCGATCATTCTTACATGGATACGGGTATGCATTCGGTAAAGCTTGTAATTACAGATCAATATGGTTGCAGCGATTCTGTAACGAAAGAAGAATACATAAGAGTCAGCCGGCCCGTGGCAAGTTTTACAGTAAGTGATTCTGTAAGCTCCTGCCTTCCCTTCCAGGTAGATTTTACAAATACATCTCATTACTACAGTTCTTCGCTTTGGGATCTGGGCGGGGGAACAAGTTCCCAGGCAAACCCGGTAAATTTTTACGTAATTCCCGGCAGTTACCTTACAAGTCTTGTTGTTACCAGTCCGGGCGGATGCAAGGACACGGCATACCAGAATATAATTCTTCATGATACTACAGGAACAAGAATAGAATATACTCCGCTGGATGGCTGTTCGCCCCTTACGGTTTTCCTGGATGCATTTACATCCGGACCCATGCGTTTTACCTGGGACCTGGGCGATGGAAACATTGTTACTTCAGATTCAACCAATCTTACGCACGTGTATACTAATTTTGGTGATTTTGTTCCCAAAGTAATTATGACCGATCCTGCAGGATGTATCATACCTGTTACGGGTTATGATACCATCCGTATTATTGGTGCAGAAGCAAAATTCGGTTTAGATAATATGCTATTGTGTGATAGTGGCTGGGTAAATTTTATAGACTCCACAACCAATAACGACTTCCTTACAAACTATACATGGAATTTTGGCGATGGAAATACATCTAACCTACAACAGCCTTCTCATTACTATACCGCTCCCGGAATTTATACTGTTTCCTTAGCTGTTGAAACACAAAACCAGTGTGTAGATACTTTTAGTTTAACCAATGTGGTAAAAGTGGTGGAAAGTCCACTGATATCTATTGGAGGTGATTCGGTGATTTGCATTTATGAACTCATTACCCATACCGGTGTATTTGAACGGCCTGATACATCAATAGTTCAGTGGAAATGGGAATTTCCAAATGGCAATTCTTCTATTGTACAATTGCCCGAGCAGCAAAAATATTCAGCCACCGGCAATTTCATTGTTTCTACCATAGCCACAAACAGTAGTGGTTGCAGGGATACCGCTACCAAAAATATCCTGGTGAACCCGCTCCCTACTGTAACTATGCCTCCAAGCATTACTAAACAGGCAGGCTTCCCTGTCACCATTCCGGCGATGTATACTTCAAATGTTATCGATTATACCTGGGCTCCATCCTCAACATTAAGTTGTGAAAATTGTGCGCAGCCACTTGCCGATCCAAAGTTCAATACAATTTATAACGTTGCTTTTGTTGACAGTAATGGATGCCGAAATACTGGGCAGATCGAAGTGATTGTTTTTTGTGTGAATGCGAATGTTTTTATTCCCAATACTTTTTCACCTAACAATGATGGCAGCAATGATGTTTTTTACGTAAGAGGAAAAGGATTGGAAAGAGTGAAAACACTGAGAATTTTTAATCGCTGGGGCGAGGTGGTATTTGAAAAAAATAATTTCCCCGTAAACGATGCATCTTTTGGTTGGAATGGAACATTTAAAGGCAATAAGGCCCAGCCGGATGTATATGTTTACCAGGTGGAGGTTTTTTGTGAGAATAGTGACATCATCCGTTACGAAGGAAACGTTGCCCTAATTCAGTAAGCATGAAAAAGAAAATATTAACCCTGTTCGCTTTTGTTTGCTGGTTTGTTTCACCGGCCCAGGATATTCATTTCTCGCAATTCTTTGAAGCACCGCTTTTAAGGAATCCTTCGCTGGCAGGAATTTTTCATGGCGACATCAGGGTGCAGGCAGTTTACCGCGACCAGTGGAACAGTGTAACAACAGCTTACAAGACAACATCTATGAACGCGGAATATAAATTTCCGGTGGGAAAAGGTTCTGATTTTGTTACGGCCGGACTGCAATTCATGCACGACCGGGCAGGAACGGTTTCATGGGTTTCCACCCATGTTTTACCTGCATTGAACTATCATAAATCACTGAGCACGGAACACAACCGCTATTTATCTGTGGGTTTTATGGGGGGTCCTGTATGGCGCCATTTCGACCGCAGCAAAATGACAACCAACAGCATGTACGATGGAATGGGTGATGGAGAAACCTTTGTTCAACCCAAATACACTTACATTGATGCTGCAGCCGGAATAAGTTATAATTCGCAACTAAATGCAGATCCCGAAAACAACTATTACCTCGGAATTGCTTATCATCACTTCAATAAGCCTAAAAATTCCTTTTACAGAGATGCTTCTGCAGAAATGGATCCAAAATGGGTAGCTTCTGCGGGCATACGATTTTCGGTTACCCCTGCCAGTTATCTTACCATTCAATCGGATTATTCCATCCAGGGCAGTTTCAGTGAAATTATGGGTGGTGCGTTGTATGGAATTAAGATAGGTCCCGACCTTTCCAAACCATTATATACAATTCATGGAGGATTATTTATGAGATGGGACGATGCACTGATACCGGTGGTAAAGCTGGACTATGCCCCGTTTTCAGTTTCGCTTAGTTATGATGCCAATATTTCAAAGTTAAGAACCAGCAGCTATGGGCGTGGTGGGTTTGAACTGGGAATTTCTTTTGTTGCCTTCACACAAAAAAATAATTCCAGCATAAATGCGGTGCTGTGCCCGAGATTTTAATGGTGAGTGGTGAGTAGTGAGTAGAGAGTGGTGAGTGGTGAGTGGTGAGCCTTCCTAGGTGGTGCGTTGGGAATGGTGAATTCAATTGCCTTGAGGCTTGTGATCCTTGTGCTTCGCTAAAGGCGAAACTGTGGTTTGAAAAATAATTTATTAAACAACAATCCTTTTGCCAATTGGACCTCAAATTTTTACCGTAAAGCATTGACTCACCACTCCCTACTCACCACTCACCACTCACTACTCACTACTCACTA
>JAEZCV010000081.1 GCA_023429985.1 Bacteroidota bacterium
GCATGATGGAGGACGGCTGGTCGCCGCCCCGTTCCAGGAGATGTTGCATGTGTCTTCCTCAAGCCCCGCGACCGCTCAGCCGCCACCGAGATTCTACCCCTGCGTCACGTCGATGGCAACTCGCAAATCCGTTTGCGGCACCATGCAGCCCCGGCTTTTGCCTGGAAAGATGCAGATCTTAACCGCCGAACAGCTTGAGGATGTTCTGGGCGTTGGCGTTGGCGATCGACAGGGCCTGGATGCCGAGCTGCTGCTGCACCTGCAGGGCCTGGAGCCGCGTTGATTCGCGGTTCATGTCGGCGTCGACGAGCTGGCCGACGCCGCGCGAGATCGAATCGATCAGCGTCGTCGTGTATTCCTTCTGCATCTCGACGCGCCGCTTGGCCGCGCCGATCGAGGTCCCCGCGTCGGTAAGCTCGGCAAGCGTGGTGTCGACGGCGATCATCATCTGCTCGAGCTGCTCGTCGGAGAAGCCGACGACGTTGAGCGACGACACCGCATAGCCGTCGGTCGCCGCCAGCGTGCCGGCCACGGCGGCCACGGCCGTGTTGTCGCGCTTGCCGGTGGTGCCGAGGCGCAGCCCTTCGAGTATGCCCTTCGTCTCGCTGGTGGTCGCGGCCGCGTCGTAGAGCTTGATGCTCTGCACGTCGATGGTGATCGACCCCAGCACGATCGCACCGGTCTGGTCTCGCGTGAACGCCGAGACGATCTGCACCTCGCTGTGCTCGCCGTCGGCGGGGTGGCCGTTGGCGGCGAGCGAGTTGACGGACAGCCAGTTGACGCCGCTGAAGGTCGCCGACATGGCGCTGAACTTGAGCTGGTCCTGGAACGCGCTGATCTCGGCCTGGATGCGCTGCTTGTTGTCCTCGCTCATGCCGATGGCGGCGAGGACCTTCTGCTTGATCTCGTCGACCAGCCCGATCGCGCTTTCCATCGCGGTGTATGCGGTGTCGATGCGGCTGGCGCCGAGGCCGAGCGTGTCCTGCACCGTCGACAGGACCTTGTTGTCGGAGCGCATGGTGGTCGCGATCGACCAGTAGGCCGCGTTGTCCTTGGCCTCGCCGACGCGATAACCGGTGGAGATGCGGGACTGGACGGTCTCCAGCGCCTTGTTCGTATTGAACAGGGTCTGCAGGGCCGTCATGGCCGAACGATTGGTGTTGATGCTTGCCACGATGCTACCCGCCTTACTCGCGCTTTCGGTTAACCACGACTAAAAGTTTATGGTTAATCCGGGGTTAAGCGGAGCGCTCTTGAGAGAAGCGACAGCCCTATCCTTCCCGGGCCGTCGCAGCTTGCGTCTTGCGGATGCGCGCGTCTTCCAGCGCGTTTTCGAGGAAGACGTTGTTGGCGCGCGGGTCGGCGGACGGATTGTCGAAGGCTACGTAGTTGACTTCCACCGCCGCCGTCTCGTCCGACAGCGTCAGCGTGAAATACACCGTCGCGCCGAGCGGCCGCAGTTCGAGGTCGAGAACGATCCGCGGCGGCTGGCTCCAGGAGGCGTGCGCCTCGCCGCCATGGCCGAGCCGCAGCGTTCCCGGCTGGAAATAGAGCTCCGACGCCGAATCGACCAGGTCGGCGATGCTCGCGAACCGCTCGAGCCGCATGTAGGCGATGTAGTCGCCCGCATCGACCAGCCGCAACTCGCTGACCACTTCCTTGATCGCGTTCGCCACGATGACCTCGCGCGTCGACGAATGGGGCTGCCGGTTCATGGCGTGACCCTCCCTGCGGCCGGGGCCGCCTTGTTGGTGTAGAGCACCCGCACGAGCTCCGCGACCGCGCGGTAGAACTGCGGCGGGATCACGCCGTTGACCGTGACCTGGTCGTACATCGAGCGTGCAAGCGCGACATCCTCGAACACGGGAATGTCGTTGGCCTCGGCGATCTCCCTGATCTTCAGGGCCACGAGATCCTGTCCCTTGGCGACGACGACCGGGGCGGCCGTCTCGTCGCGCACGTAGCGTAGCGCGATCGCGTAGTGCGTCGGGTTGGCGATCACCAGCGTCGCCTTGGGCACGTCGGCGATCATGCGGCGGCGGGCGCGGTCGCGCTGCAGTGACCTGAGCCGCGAGCGCATGATCGGGTCGCCTTCCGACTGCTTGATCTCGTCCTTGACCTCCTGGCGGGACATGCGCAGGTCCTGCCGCCAGCTGAACCGCGACCACAAGAGGTCCGCCACGCCGATCAGCACCATGACGGCGGTGATCGCCAGCACGATGTCTATGGTCAGGTCGCGGATGACGGAGCCGAACGCTTCCGGCTGCGTGATCATGCCCGCGAGCAGATCGGTCTGCGCGCCATTCATCGCCATGGCCACGACGGCGGTCGCGAACACCAGCTTGCCGAGCGACTTCAGGAATTCGACCAGACCCTTCTTGCCGAACAGCCTGCTCCAGCCCTGCTTGAGCGACAGGCGCGACATCTTGGGCTGCACGCGGTCGAGCACGAAGCGCGGCATGTTCTGGAAGATCGAGGCGGCGACGCCGAAGGCCACCAGCAGCAGCAGCACGCCGATCATCATCTTGCCGAGCTCGAGCAGCACCTGGCGATAGAGCAGCATCGCGTCGTGCTCGTTCTGCAGCGACCAGGCCTCCGGCCGCTCGAGGAACATGGACAGGAACTTGCCGAGCTCGACGGCGCCCGGCTGCGCCATGAAGATCATGAAGACCAGGATCGCGAGGAAGGAGGACAGAACCGGCACGTCGCGCGCGAAGGGAAGCTGACCCTTCTCGACCGCGTCACGGATCTTCTTCTCCGTGGCGTCTTCTGTCTTGCTTTCTTTATCCTGTTCTTCGGCCATGGGGCATCTCGCCTAGCCTGTGCCTCAGGC
>JAEZCV010000214.1 GCA_023429985.1 Bacteroidota bacterium
ATGTAAGGGATCAGATTTTTATCATAGGTAATAGTAACAGTTTCTTTCAATCCTTCAAGTTGAAGTTCGGTCGGCATATCTTCAATGAGTTCACTATTGTGCCAGAAACCCGAAAACGGATCAAGGAATTTGCCTAACGGAGGGAGGTCGTTTATTCGTAGATTTAATAAAATGGTAATTGTTATAGTTATGAATGAAACTATAATAAATGATAATAATCTCATAACTTTTTGCCAGTAAGTGTATAGGATAAATGGAGACTTAAAAATAGGACAAAAAGCTCAGAATGCAATGGATTTGATAGATCTGGCCTGAAATAAATTTGATTTTTCCGTTCCTGATTTTAGGTCATTCACCAGGTATTCAAATAATCTGTTAATATCTCGATCTGTTCTTTTGAATGTGCCGGATAATTGCCAATTCGGATATGTTTAAATTTATATTTGTCATAACCAGCACCCAAAATCATCCCTTTTTTAGCAAAGGTAGAAATAATCTCATTCGAAGGCATCACTGTTTCTGCTGTAATGATGGTTTTAGAACGGTATTTTTTTTCTTTCACAAAACAGTTTAATTTGGGATGGTTTTCAAGCGTGTGGTATAAAAGTGCTGCTTTGTAATCGGTCTCCCTCCTGATTTGATCAATTCCTTTCAAGAGCATGTCTTCTGTTACCTTCGACAATAGGTAAATCCCGAGAATATTTGGTGTTTCAGGTGTCTGGTTTTTCAATGCTTTCAAATAAAACCGGTCAAGAGAATGATAACTATGAGCAATTTTGTCATTTTTAATATTTGCCTGGGTTTTTTCTATACAGTTCTGATTTACCAGCCACACTGCAAGGCCGGCAGGTAATCCAAACCCATATTGGACCGAAAAAAAGAGGGAATCAATTTGACTGTAATCAAAATTAACATAGGGCAATGCAGATGCAGCATCTACTACCAATAGTTTCTCAGGAAATGCAGCCTTGATTTGGTATATTTCATCTAACGGATAAGCTAATCCGGAACTGGTTTCATTTTGGGTGATGGTGATGAGATCAAAAGAATCGGAAACCAAAAGCTTTTTCAAGTTAGGGCTTTGATGAGACGCAATTTCTAGTTTTTTAGATTGTTTCCCCATTTGGTTAGCCACTTGAAAAAAACGGTTGGCAAAAGGGCCATTTACTATATGAAAAGAATAAGAATTGACCAGGTTCAACATGATTTTTTCCATGGTCTCCGTGGAGGAATGCGTAAAAAGAATGGTGAATTCTTCGGGAATCCCCAATAGTGCTCTTAAATTTTCCACAGTTTTACTGTAAATCTTTTCAAAAGTTTTACTTCTATGAGAAATACTGAGGATGTCATTTTTTATGGCTTGTTTTATATGGTCAGGTACCGTAAAGTAAAGTTCTGAAGGCCCTGGTGTAAAATATATGTTCTTCATTTCGGTACGCTATAATGTACTAAAAAATTATCAGGTATTATTTTGGCAAAAAATTACTTCTATCTTTTGCTTTATGCAAGTGATTTCTAAATAATTCTTTCTTCTTAAAATTTTTAATTATAATTTTGAATCATCACTGAAAGAATTTCGTTGAACTGATTAAAGACATAGTTCTTTTACATGGTCGGAAATAAATATTAAGAATACACCAATAGAGGGTCGGATTTGTTTGTTGAACCTAACATTATAATGATTACCGGGTGAAATTCTGATTCAAAATTGGGCCTCACCCCGACTTGTCGGGGCCTTGGTAAAACAGGGTTAACAGGGGATCTTTGCGAATTGGAATAGCTCAAATCCTTTTTATTCGGGGTTTCAATAGACCTTCGGACTCTATTGGTTTTAGCCTTTGGATTTTTCCAAAGGCTTTTTTTCTGCATTTTCTGAATTGAGAAGGAGGAATGCATAAAAGAATTTAATTTTAAAACATTTCGGTATTAAATCAATTATATCCATCATTACATATCATTTCTATGAATCAAAAAACAAATAGTAAACCAGAGCCTGATTTTACCATGGCTTTAGGTTCGAACGGGTTAACTACAGCTGGTACATTTTTTCTGATCCTTTCCTTGATATTTATAGGATTTCTTTCTTATGCTTTCGTGGTAATGATTAAAAATATGGAGGTTATTAATACTCAACTGCTGTCAGCTTTTACCATCGTTGGCATAGTGCTTATTGCCAGTATCGTATTATTCCTGGTTACTTATTCATTAAGTTTTGAAGTACAGCATATCACGATTTCTCAGGGGCAAGTATTAATAAAAAAGATAAGGCCATTATGGCCTGGCATCAATAAGACAGTAAATCTTGATCAGGTGGAAGGATTTGTGGTAGAAAAGTTGGGGTTTAATTTCATGAATGTTTGGTATGCCTTTTTGTTCCATAAAGATTTTGGTGCGGATGAAGTAGAAAATTTTATTTCCCCTCATGTTCGCTTATCTGATCATCGTATTTCCTTCTTTGAATATGCTGACGATTCTTCCAAAAAGAAGGTTATTGAAGGATTAAAGAGTAAGAATGGGATTAGTAAAACAAACGGATTAAGTTAAAATGAAGTGGAGGCTAACTAACTCCTCATCCATCATTTTGCCCCCACTTCATGTTATATTTAGGATCACGTTACCTTTTTGCCAATCCAAGGATCAACACTACTAAAAAGACAACTACAAAAATAAAAAACAATATTTTAGCTATTGCAGCTGCACCTGAAGCAATACCACCAAAGCCAAATATGGCAGCAACGATTGCTATGATGAAAAATATAAGCGCATAACGTAGCATAATATTAGAATTTAGGTTAAAAAATCATTTTCAATTTATATTTGAAAAAATCGAGCCATACCTTCAAAAATCCAATTTTGCATGTTATAGGAATAAAAAGTGGGGAAGTTTTTTTACATGATGTAGATAATCCCCAACATCTTCAGGATCCTGGGCTACTAACTGGCCGAAAATAATATCCAGTCGACAAGGGTGCCCGCTATAGCAATAATGATGGCCAACCACAATGATGGTAGAAATCCTTTGGTATTGAATCCCTTGCTGAACTGATCAGTGATTTCAATAACTACTGCATTAGCAATTGTTCTGGTAATGATACCCAAACCGAGGAAATAAAAGATACCGAGTGTCATTACATTTAAAACAAAAGTGATTAGCCACCCAATAAAAAAACTCAAAACGCCAATGATC